>JBOGXL010000461.1:0-2849 GCA_050694575.1 Actinomycetota bacterium
GGTCGCGTACTGGTGGTGCCACCACTCTTCATGGAGAACCACGCGGAAGCAAAGGAGTGCCGAGACCTCGCGTTGCGCATACCAAGGTGGTGGCGAGACGACACTCTTCAGATCCTCCGCCGTAGCGTCTGACAAGTAGTCGCGAACGCGCGCCAAACGTTCGGTCCGAACGTCGAGCACCGGGAGGTCAAGGTCCGGGGCAGCATCGGAGGACGACCATCCGGCAGCGATCGACCACATCACGCCGTTGCCTGCATCGGCGGGCAAGTCGGGCGGGACGGCCCAATCGTGGTAGCCATCCGGCCCGCGCAGAACCATGTGCGGGAGCCAGGCATCCCAGGCGAACAACAGATGACGAATGGTTTCGATGAGGGAGTACTCGCCGTTCACCCGCTCGTGGAGGATCGGTGGAGGAAGCCGCCGTGCACGACCGATCGTCGGCGCCCAGATCTCCTCGACGACACTGAAGGCTTGCTGCAAACCTGCGACGTCGGTCCCTCGCATCTTGATGCGCTCGGGATGGCGGCGATCCAGCTCGTCGCGGATCGCCACATCGTTCAGTTCATCGGTCCAGGCGAACTCCGTCACGGCGTGACTCTAATGGACGCTCGAAAGGAGCTGGCCTGATTGGACCGCACTCGAACCACGACTTCCTGAACGCGCTCGGCGGACTCGTTAAGCGCCGTCGGCGATCGAAACCTGGGAACGGCGCTGTGACCTAAGGCAGCGCGGGCGGACCGAGGATCTCGATCCCGTATTCGGCGGCCAGTGCGGCCAACGCATCCGGACTCGGGGGCGGCGCCGACTTCTGGTCGGGGAGCCGCGTCTCGGTCGCCGGCTCGGCGCCCGCTCGGACGAAGTCCTCGAGTCCGGCCGGCGTCGCGATGAGCAGGAACCGTGCCTCCTCGGACGCCACCGTGAACCGATGCTTCAAACCGCGAGGACCGAACGCTGTCATGCCCGGCCCGACGACGTACACATCGTCCTCGACCTCCACGCGCAACTCGCCCGCGATCACGTAGAACGTCTCGTCCTCCCGCGAGTGGACGTGAAGCGGCGATCCGTGTCCGCGAGGTACCCACGCCTCGAGCACGCCCCGTCGAAGCGATCGCCCGTGAAGCGAAACCGACGCTGACGAGCACGGTGCGGTCGAGCCGGGAGCGTGTAATCATCGGCCACCAGTTCTCAGCTGGGCCGCCTGACCTGAAATAGCCGAAGCGACAGCCTCAAGCCGGTTGTTGGAGGTGTTCGAGGTTCACGCTGTAGCCGAGCGCCCGGAGCTGTCGGACGGCGCGGTTGCGGATGGCGGCCTCAGAGTTCTTTCTCGCGGCGTCAGGACCGGGATCGATGTAGGGCTGGTCGGTCGAGAGCACGTGCCAGCTGACGACGAGGATCTCGTGGGCGAGCGCCACGATCGCCTTGCGGTGACCGCGTCGACGAAGCAGCTGCCGGTAGCGCTCCGAAAGGTAGGTCCCTTTGCCCCGGGAGGCGGTCTGGGCGCACTCGATGAGGTTGGTGCGCAGCCATTTCGGTCCCTTGCCGACACGTGCCGATCGACGCTTGCCGGCAGATTCATGCTGACCGGGACACAGGTGAGCCCACGATGCCAGGTGCTTGGGGGTCGGGAACTGAGACATGTCGATGCCGATCTCGGCGACGATGACCTCAGCGGACAGGCGGCCAACACCAGGGATGGTGTCGAGCAACTCGACCTTACGCTCGAAAGGGCGGAGCTCATCTGCGATCCGCTCCGACAACGCTTCGATGTCGGCCTCCAGGTCTGCGACGTGAGCGAGCATGCGCTCGAGCAGGAACGCGTGGTGGGAGTCGAAGTGCCCAGCCAGGGCTTCTCGCAGCGCCGGGAGCTTCGCGCGAAGCCGACCCCTGGCGAGGTCGGCCAGCGCCTGCGGGTCGGCCGAGCCCTCGATGAGGGCGGCCATCATCGCGCGACCGGATACGCCCATGACGCTTGAGGCCACCGTGGCGAGCTTGATGCCGGCGTCCACCAAGACCTTGTGGATGCGGTTGACCTCGCTCGTGCGCTCGCCGGTCAGGGCCTTTCGGTAGCGCGTGAGATCGCGCAGGCGGCGGATGGGAGGTGGGGGCACGAAGCTGGCGCGGAGCAACCCATGCGCCAAGAGCTGAGCGATCCATGCCGCGTCGATGGTGTCGGTCTTGCGACCGGGCACGTGCTTGATGTGCGCGGCGTTGACCAGGATGACCTCGAAGTCGTCCTCGAGGGCGTAGTACACGCACTTCCAGTACACGCCTGTGGCTTCCATGGCCACGTGGGTGACACGGTGCGCGCGAAGCCAGTCGCGCACCGCCAACAGATCCGAGGTCATCGTCCCGAATGTCTGGACGTGCTCGGTGACGTTCTTCTTGCCCTCGGTGAGGCGCACGCAAGCCGTGAGCTCAGCCTGGTGTACGTCGATACCGCAACAGCGGTCGTGAAGCTGGTCCATCTCTCACCTCCCTCGAACGATCGACAACGCGCTCGCTCGGGAGAGGCTGCTCGCTTGACTACGATTCTGACCTGCGTGCTCGATGGCAACAGTGCGGGGTGCCGATCAGCCTCCACGTCAAACTGGACTCCGGGCTCGCAGCACCAAGGCGGACCGACGCTTGCCGCGAGCGAGCAACAGCACTCATTTTCATCCTCGCGAGGGTGGCCGCTGCAAAGCGGCCATGGGCAACTGGACTCTGAGTGCAACTACGTGCAACTGCTTCTCAGGCGGCGCGGATGGTGCGGAATTGGGTGCCTAATCGAGATTCCGTGAATGCATAACCGCACGTGGTTCGCGGTTTCGAGGTAGCTGGGCCGCCTGGACTCGAACCAGGACTAACGG
>JBOGXL010000462.1:0-2636 GCA_050694575.1 Actinomycetota bacterium
GTGCAGGTCCTCACCGTGTGCGTCGAATACGCCGATGCCCATGCGGTGTGACCGCAGCGTCGGGTATCCCTCCGCGGCCGACTGACGGATCTTGAACGACGACATAGTGTCGCCGTCTCGGCCGTACTCGGCCCGCACCGCGTTCACCCCCGCCGTCTCGAGCCATTCCTTCGACCACGACTCGAGATCGCGTCCGGATTCCTCCGCCAGCGGACGGAGGAAGTCGGGCAGCTCGGTGTTGCCGTACTCGTGCTCCTTGAAGTACCGGCGCAGGCCCTTGAAGAAGCCTTCCTCGCCGACCCACGCCACCAGCTGCTTGAGCACCGACGCGCCCTTCGCGTAGGTGATGCCGTCGAAGTTCAGATGCGTGGCGTGAACGTCCGGGATGTCCGCGACGATCGGGTGCGTCGTCGGCAGCTGGTCTTGTCTGTACGCCCAGGCCTTCTCGTCGGTGGCGAAGCTCACCCAGGAGCTCGTGAACCGCGTGGCGCGCTCCTTCGCGAGGTAGGCCATATACGTCGCGAAGCTCTCGTTGAGCCACAGATCGTCCCACCAGCGCATCGTCACGAGGTCGCCGAACCACATGTGGGACATCTCGTGGAGGATGACCTCTGCCCGCCGTTCGCGCTCGGCTTCTGTGACCTTCGACCGGAAGACGAAGTTCTCGCTGTACGTCACGCAGCCGAGGTTCTCCATGGCTCCGAACTTGTACTCGGGACAGAACACCTGGTCGTAGGTGTCCATGTAGTAGGGGTAGTCGAACATCTGGGCGAAGAAGTCCAGTCCGCGCTTGGTGATGTCGAAGAGCTCGTCCGGATCGAGGTACTGCATCAGCGACTGCCGGCAGTACCAGCCGAGGTCGATGCCGTCGTGCGAGTCCGTCACGCCCTGGAAGGGCCCGACGCACAAGGCCGCGAGGTACGTCGACATCACCGGCGAGCCACGGAACGTCCACCGTCCGGCCTTGCCCGGTGCCGGTCGCTCGGTCGCGACGGTGTTCGACACGACGATGTCTTCCTCCGCGACGTCGACGTGGAAGGCGAAGGTCGCCTTGATGTCCGGCTGGTCGAAGCACGCGAAGACCCTGTGCGCATCGAACGGCTCGAGCTGCGTGTAGGCGTACGCCTTCTTGTCGACGGGATCGACGAGGCGATGGAGTCCCGTTCCGGTGCGCGAATACGCGCAATCCGCCTTCACGCGAAGCACGTTGGACGCTTCGAGACCTTCCAGACGGATGCGGCCCTCGGGGGTCGGCTGCGCCGAGATCGCGTTCCCGTTGAGCTCGGCCTCTTTGATGTCGACGGCGTCGAGGTCTATGAACGTCGACGTGCCGGGTCTCGTGGCCTCGAAGCGGACGGTCGTGTCCGAAGCGAATGTCGTCCCGCCGGCGCTCAGGTCGAGAGCGACCTCGTAGGACGTCTCACCGATGATCGCAGCTCGCTCGCGCGCTTCTTCGCGAGTGAGGTTGTCTTTACCGGCGGTCGTCACCCATGCCCCCTTTCGTCATCCAGGTGACGTCGAGGACCTTGTCCAGCTCTTCCGGGGGCAGGACGTTGTGGTCGAGGGCGACCTCACGGATCGTGCGGCCGGTCCGCCGTGCTTCCTTCACCAGCTCGGCGACCTTCTCGTAGCCGATGATCGGGTTCAGTGCCGTCGAGATGATATCGGTTCCCTCGACGAGGGCACGCGCCCGCTCAACATCGGCTTCGATGCCCTCGAGACACTTCGTTACGTAGACGCGGGCCGTCGCGGCCAGGAGGTCTATGGCCTGGAGGAGGTTGTGCGCGATCAGAGGCAGTGTGACGTTGAGCTCGAAGTTGCCGGTCGTTCCGGCGAACGTGATGGCTGTGTCAGCGGCGAAGACCTGGCCGGCGACCTGCACCGCCACCTCGGGGATCACCGGGTTGACCTTGCCGGGCATGATCGAGGACCCCGGCTGCAGATCCGGCAGCCGGATCTCGGCGAGGCCGGCACGGGGGCCGGAGTTCATCCAGCGCAGGTCGTTGGAGATCTTCACGAGGGAGACGGCGACGGTGCGCAGCGCCCCCGACGTCTCGACGCACGCGTCCTGGGCGGCTTGTGCCTCGAAGTGGTCCTCGGCTTCGCTGAGCGCGACGCCCGTCGCTTCGGAAACGCGCGCGAGGACCATCCCGGCGAAGCGTGGATCGGTGTTCAGGCCGGTCCCTACGGCCGTCCCGCCGAGCGCCACCTCTCCGAGGCGTGGCATGGCGTCGCGGATCCGAGCGATGCCGAGCTCTATCTGCCGTGCGTATCCGCCGAACTCCTGCCCGAGCGTCACGGGCGTGGCGTCCATCAGATGCGTGCGTCCGGGCTTCACGACGTCGGCGAGCTCCTCGGCCTTGGAAGCCAGCGATGCGCGAAGACGATCGAGAGCCGGAAGGAGCTCCCGCACGATGGCCTCGAGAGCGGCGACGTGGATGGTCGTCGGGATCACGTCGTTGGACGATTGGCCGAAGTTCACGTGGTCGCTGGGATGGACGGGCGACTTCGCCCCGAGATCCGACCCGGCCATCTCGTTCGCGACGTTCGCTATCACCTCGTTGGCATTGGTGTTGGTGGAGGTGCCGGAGCCCGTCTGGAAGATGTCGATGGGGAAGTGCTCGTCGAACTCACCC
>JBOGXL010000463.1:0-13977 GCA_050694575.1 Actinomycetota bacterium
GGCCTCGGTCGGCGTCCCGGCGATCCAGAGCTTCGCGCAGGACAACCGGCCTACCGTAGACGTTCTTTCGTATGGGGCCGTCGGCGACGGAGTCACCGACGACACGGCAGCCATCCAACGAGCCAACAACGCCATCGCCGCCGCGGGAGGCGGCGTGGTCCACTTCCCGCCCGGCACCTACGTAGCCATGGGCGTCCGACTGAGCTCGGGCGTGGAGCTCTTCGGGACGACCGACGCGGTCCTCAAGCACCCCGATGGGATCTCGCCGGGACACATAATCCAGAGCACGGTGCTGCGCAAGCAAGGCTGGATAGTGGAGGGATCCAACCACTTGTGGATCTCGGACACCAAAGGCGTACTCCCGGGAGCGATCGTGGGCATCCGCGGTGCGGGCGGAGCGTCCGACGTCCAGACGGCGAAGCTGTCGTTCCCCGTTCTCGCCGACTCGACGTCTTTAACTGTGTCCCAAGGCCAGGGCTGGAGCAACCGCGCCCAGTCCTTGCTCATCGAAGACGAGATAGTCGCCTATGCGGGTAGATCAAGTCGGACTTTCTCGATCACGCAGCGCGGACTCCTCGGCACGAGCGCCGTTGCACACCCAAAGAACGCGCCGGTCTCGCTGCTGCAAGGACTTTATGCTCGCGTCGTCGCGGTCGGCAACGGATGGGTCAAGCTGGATCGAGTCGCGGTCCAGGGCGTGCAGGCCACCGAGGTCAACGTCGGGTCGATCAACGTCGCCGTGCGGGGCCTCACGCTCGACGGGAACAGGGTGCCCAACGGCTCTGCGAGCAATCCCTTCCCGATCAAGTTGCGGCTCGCGCGGTGGGCCGTGGTCGAAGGCTCCACGATCATCAACGGCGACCACGGAGCCATATCGCTCGACGAGGGGACGAGCGAGTCGGTCGTGGCGGACAACACCCTTCTTGACCACGGAACGCTCTCCAAGTCCCTAGGGTCCGCCGTCTGGCTTTACCGCGGCGCCACGGACAACGTCATCAGCGGGAATGTCATCGGCGGGGAGACCAACAACGGTGTGATGGTCGACGACCGGTCGGAGTCGGCGACGGAATGGGACGCTCCGTCCGACGGCAACATGATCCAGAGCAACGTGATCGACTTCCCCCGATCGTCTACGCAGGACACCGGCGTCTGGGTGGTTGGAAGCCAGGGTAATGTGGTCGAAGACAACGACATCCGTTCGACGACGCGCGGCATCTCGGTGACGGTGTCAACGCAAGGGATCCGCCCCGCGAGCGCGCGAGGCACCGTGGTGCGCAGCAACCGCCTTTGGGGGCACTATCTCGGTGTCTACGTGACGGGCAACGACAACTGGATCGAGCGCAACGAGATCCGCGCTTCCACCAAGCCCATCATCGCCAGGGGCACCGGCAACACCTACGTGGAGAACTGGATCGGCTAGGGTGCCGCCTCTAGAGTCGCTCGACACCGGGCGACCTTCCTGAGGATCGGAAACGCCTCTGCTGTCCACACCAAGGCTTCGGGTTCGCGACACGTTCGTCCAGCCGGAAGCGGTCCAGGATAATGAGTGCACCTTCGCCGCAGTCGCCTCGTCCCATCAAATCGGGATAACGTGAGCGTCCCCTATGTCGAGCGTCGTGGCGCGTAACGTTCTGGACAATGTCGTCTGGCACGCGATGTCCGGTCCGCAGCAGGAGCTCGCGGAACGCCGCGGTTCGGCAGGCAGGTTTCACCCCGACGTCTCACCATTCGCCGCCGTCGCAGATCCCGATTCCGCGCAAGGCTGGACCGATCTCGCGCAGCTCGTCGGCCCCGGGAGGGCCGCGCTCCTGTTCGCACCGGATCTGGAGGCGCCGCCGGGGTGGACACGGGAGCACGCCATCCCTTGTCTGCAGATGGTCGCCGAGTACGTCACGGAGCATCCCGACACCGACGGGTTCATCGATCTCACCCTGGATGACACTCCCGAGATGTTGCAGCTCGTGTCGGAGACCCAGCCCGGACCCTTCGGCTCCCGGACGATCGAGATGGGCCGCTACCTCGGCGTGCGATCCGAAGGCCGCCTGATCGCGATGAGCGGCGAGCGCTTCCGGATCCCCGGCTTCACCGAGGTGAGCGCCGTGTGCACAGCTCCGGATCATCGTGGGCGAGGTCTGGCACGCAGGCTCGTCCTCGCCGTCGTCGAGAACGTCCGCTCGGCCGGCAACGAGGCGATCCTTCACGTGGCTTCCGACAACGAGCCCGCCATCGCCCTGTACCGCTCGCTCGGATTCTCGGTTCGCCGCGAATCGGAGGCCCTGATACTCCGCCGGGACGCCGACTGATGCCCATCGAGTTCCTCGGCATGGGCGCCACGAACGACGGCTCGGAAACGAACCGTCGTTCGAACGGCAGCTTCGATCCCGAGTTCACCGTCAAGCTGGCGCGAGCACACGAGGAGCACGGATGGGATCGCGTGCTGACGGCCTACGGCTCGGGATCACCCGACCCGGCGCAAACGGCGGCATTCATCGCCTTGAACACCGAGCGCCTCCAGGTGCTGGTCGCGCATCGTCCCAATCTCTCCATCCCGACCTTCGCCGCGAAGACGTTCGCGACGCTCGACCAGATGAGAAACGGACGGATGCTCGTTCACTTCATCACCGGCGGCAGTGACCACGAGCAACGACGCGAAGGCGACTACTTCGGACACGACGAGCGATACGACCGCACACGCGAGTACATCGACATCGTCCGCAAGGTGTGGACGACGCGCGAAGCGTTCGATCACGAAGGCAGGTTCTATCGCTTCGCCGACTTCAGGTCCGACGTCTTCCCCGTGCAGCAGCCGCCTCCGCTTATCAGCTTCGGCGGATCCTCTGACGCGGCGTATGCCGTCGGTGCGGCCGTAGCGGACATCTACTGCTTGTGGGGCGAGCCGCTCGCCGACACCGCCGAGCAGATCGCTCGGGTCGAAACGGAGTCGGCCGCCGCCGGGCGTCCGCGGCCTCGGATACAGGTGGCCTTCCGGCCGATCCTCGCTCCAACGGAAGAACAAGCGTGGGAGCGCGCTCGGGACATCGTCGAACGCATCGAGTCGCGTCGGGGGCCGAACAACCCATGGATCCGCAAGACCGGAGGCGGACCGGAGAACACCGGCTCCAAACGCCTCCTCGAGATCGCCGCACGAGGCGAGCGCTTCGATCGTGCGCTGTACACGGCCACGGCGCGCGCCACCGGGGCGGCCGGGAACTCCAACGCCTTGGTCGGGACACCCGAGACGGTCGCCGAAGCGATGCTCGACTACGTCCGGCTCGGGGTGGACATCCTCTCGGCCCGGGGCTACGACACGTTCCAGGACACGATCGACTTCGGCAAGCACGTGATCCCGATCGTCCGCGAAGAGGTGGCGAAGATCGACGAGGAGCGCGAGGCCGGTTGACCGAGCCGGTCAGGGTGGTGGCCGTGAGCGCGGGCGAGTCGCCGTTCTCCAAGACCCGTGCCCTCCTCGAGCCGGTGGTCGAGGAGTACGGGGGCCAGACCATCGACCTTTCACAGCTTTCGGCCGACGGCCTGCTGGGACGTACCGAGGACCCGGACGTAGCCGCGGCCGTCGCGATGGCGGCCGGAGCCGACGTCCTGGTCGTCGCGACGCCGATCTATCGCGCGACGTACACCGGCGCCCTCAAGGCCTTCTTCGACCGCTTCCCGCCCGGCGCGCTGCGGGGCACGGCCGTCGTGCTGGTGGCCACAGCCGCCGTCCGTGAGCACTACCTCGCCCTCGACACCGGGGGCCGCGCACTCATCGCGAGCCTAGAGGGACACACGGTTCCGACAACCGTGTACGCCACCGGCGACGACTTCCTCGATGGAGTCCCGGGACCCGAGATCCTCGCCGTTCTGCGCTCCGCCGTACACGAAGCCGGCCGGGTTGCCGGCGCGAACGTGTAAAACGACACACAGCCCCCGGGGACAACCCCCATAGGAACTGTGGGGCCTGCCCCGATGTGCGTACGAATGCCTTCACTCACACTCGCCTTAGCCCATGATTGTCACGACGACTGCTGGCAGCATCCTTCGGCGTGCGAGGAGTCGCGTGGCTGAGACGGTCTCTTCCATGGACGCCCCGATCAGGGGCGGGCGCTTCCGGGACCTTCCGCTCTTCTGGAAGGTCCTGATCCCCTTCTTCGCGCTCATGCTCGTCCTCGGCGTTCTCGGGGCCTTCCTCATCGTGCGGGACCTCTCCACAAGCGCGAAGGCCAAGCTCGACCAGGACCTGATCGGACGCTCACTCGACGTGGAGGCATTCATCCACGAACGCGAGCTCTACCTCCTCGAGTCCGCCAACTTCGCCGCCAACCTGCAGGACATGCCACAGGCGATCACGCGCGGCGACAACGACACCGTCGCCCGCTTGCTGCAGTCCGTTCTCGCCCTCAAGACCGACCTCAACCTCCTCGTGGCCACGGATGCCGACGGCCGACCCGTCGCCGAGTTCGTGAGGGACAGGAGCCATGGTCGACCGCGCAGGGTCGAGGGAACCGTGCGGGATCCGGCGTCGTTCCTCAGCACGGCGCTGCGGGACCAAACGGGGATGAAGTCCTCAGGCTTCGTCGACGTCGCCGGCGACACGATGGTGGCCATCGTCGCTCCGGTGTGCTCGGCGGCGACGCCCTGCCCACCGGTCGGCGTGACGATCGTCGGGATCAAGGCATCGATCATCATCAACGACGCCTTGACGGGTCTCGAGTCCTCGGGCGAAAGCGCCTTCGGCCTGGCCTTGTTCGATGCAGAGGGACGGCGCGTCGCGTCTCGTGGCCTCGTGCCGGACGAGGTGTCGCTTCCGGCCATCGCTCGTGACCGGCCCGTCGCTCGCGTCACAACCACCAAGGGCCGCGACATCGAGACGCTGTACGCGCCGTTCGAGGTACAAGGCGAACGCTTCGGCACGATCGCGGTGGCTACGGAGACCAGTCCTGCGTTCGCGTCGGCACGCGGGACCGGCATCCGCCTCGGGTTGATCCTTCTCGCCGCGATGACCGGGATCGTCGCGATAGGTGCGCTCCTCTCGCGTGCGATCCTGCGCCAGCTGCGGCCGCTCGTGGCGACGAACCGCGCCCTCGGGTCCGGGGACCTCACCGCCCGGGCCGAAGTGCTCGGCAACGACGAGCTCGGGGAGCTCGCCCGCGGCGTCAACCTGATGGCGGATCAGCTCCAAGCCAACATCGAGACGCTCGAGTCGCGTGTCGACCAACGGACGCAAGAGGTCCGTCGCCTGCTCCGCGAGCGCACGGAGTTCTTCGCCGGACTCAGCCACGAGCTGCGCACACCGCTCGCGATCATCCTCAACCAATCGTTGATGCTGCGAGACCCGACCTTCCGCAAGACGCGGACCGCCCTCGAAGGTCTGGGGCTGACGATCGGTGACTCAGCCGAGCAGCTCCTCTCGCTCGTCAACGAGATCCTCGAGCTCGCCCGATCCGAGCTGGGCGGCATCGAGCTCGAGATCGAGGACGTGAACCTCGGCGAGGCGCTCCGGCACTTCGGCGGAACCGTCGAAGGTCTCGCCAGCTCGGCCGGGCTCGAGCTGCGGATCGACCCGCCGCAGCGGCTCCCGACCGTTCGCGCCGACCCCGAGCGTCTCCGGCAGATCCTCCTCAACCTGGTCGACAACGCCGTGAAGTACACGCCGGCGGGGGGCACCATCGAGGTCGGCGCGAAAGCGAGCAACGGGCGCGGCGTGACGGTCGCGATAAGCGACAGCGGCGTCGGGATCCCAGCCGACGTCGGCGAGCGGATCTTCGATCCCTTCTTCCGCGTGCCGGGGACGAAGTCCCAGCGGGGTCAAGCCTCCAGCGGACTGGGACTTGCGTTGACCAAGCGCCTGGTGGAAGCGCACGGCGGCGAGATCTGGTTCACGAGCGAGCCCGACGTCGGTACGACCTTCAACGTGACCTTCCCGGCTTCCCGCAAGGCGCCGAGGAAGAAGGCCTCTCGTGCCTAGGCTCACAGGCCGGACGGGAGCCGCTTTCGGTTTGGTCTGCGCGGCCGTGCTCCTGTTCGCCTCGATCTCCATCGGCCTGCGGGTCCCCGGTACGACGTTCCCGGATCCCTTCGGCAGCGGTGCATCCCTCGACTACAGGGCCTTGCGTTTCGGCAACTTCGCGCCGCTCCGGGGCGACTTCATCGCGCGGGAGCTCGGCAGCGTCATCGCCGAGAGTGACGTGCGCCGTCCATCGTTGCGAGGAAGCGCGTTCGCGCCGGCAGATGGCCTCCGCAGCGTGACGGCGGATCCGCTGACGATCACGCATCTGTTCGGCAACGACGACTTCGCCGACGCGTTCGCGGTGACATCGGTGCCCTTCACCGCCCGCACGAACACCGAACCCGCCACTCGGCAGGCCGGAGAACCGTCGAACTGCGGCGCTGGGGGAGGGACGGCGTGGTACAGGTATCGGGCTCCTAGACGGATCGGTCTCCTGGCCAATACGTTCGGCTCCGGATTCGGCACCGCCCTCGGCGTCTACTCCGGCAACGACCTCTCGAGCCTGCAGCGCATCGCTTGCGCGACGGACGGATCAGGATTCGCCCAGGTCGCGTTCCCCGCCCAAGAAGGCCAGACGTACTGGTTCCAGATCGCCGCCCCGTCCGGAGGCGGCCGATTGGTGTTCAACCTCACCCTCAAGGGGGTCACGACGGTCGCCTCGGCATCGAGCAACGGTCGACAGGGCAACGGGAACGCGATCCTGCCGACCATCTCGGCGAACGGCCGGTTCGTGTCCTTCTATTCCGCCGCTTCGTTCGCCGGATACCGACCGCCGCCGCCGTGTCAGCCGAGCCCGTATTTCGACGTCTGCCGACCGGCGGTCTTCCTCAGGGATCGTAGAACCCATCGCATAGCCCATGTCGACAAGGTCGCGCAGACGACGCTGGGACAGCCGACGGGTCTCAATCCGACCAACGACCAGTCATCGATCACCGGCTCCCTCTCCGCCGATGGGCGCTTCGTCGCCTTCTACTCCGGGCACACCTCGCTGGTCGAGGGAGACACGAACGACACGTGGGACGTTTTCGTCAGGGACCAACAGCGGGGCACGGTGGGCCGCGTCTCGGTGTCAACCTCGGGAGCCCAAGGGAACCGTGCCAGCTACACCGGAAGCATCTCGGCCGACGGCCGGTACATCGCATTCGTATCCGCGGCAGACAACCTCGTTCCCGGCGACACGAACCTCGCCCCCGACGTCTTCGTCCGTGACTTGCGCACTTCGAAGACCATCCGGGTATCGGTTTCGTCCTCGGGTGGCCAAGCGAATCTCGTCCGCTCGCCCGACTTTCCACTCGAGGCTGGCAGCCACCTTCTGGCGCTCTCGGCCAACGGCCGATTCGTCCTCTTCCGGTCGACCGCATCCAATCTCGTCGCCGGGGACACCAACGAACACGCGGATGTGTTCGTACATGACCTCGTGGAGAGAACCACCAAACGTGTGTCCGTCTCCTCGCAGGGCCGAGAGGCCGACGCCGACAGCCGACAACCGATCGGGATCGCTCAGGGCGCGATATCGAACGATGGGCGTTACGCGTTCTTCAACTCCAACGCCACGAATCTCGTGCCCAACGATACGAACGCACAGGAAGACCTCTTCGTCCGTAACATCGTCCGCGGAACCACGGAGCGAGTGTCCGTCTCCTCGACCGGCGCCCAGTCGAACCGGGGTGTCGGAGCGAGCGACCCGTTCGCGCTCATCACCACGACCTTCACGCAGGTCTTCCTCGAGCCGCAGAACATCAGCCAGGTGGCCTACTCGGCGACGCCGGATGGCCGCTACGTAGCTTTCAGCTCAGACGCGACCAACCTCGTGCCGGGCGATCGCAACCAAACCACGGACATCTTCCTCCGCGACCTGCGGACTGGGAACACGACCATCGTTTCCCTCGCATCGTCGGGACAGCAGAGCAACGGCGCGAGCAACTCCCCCGCGCTGTCGGCCGACGGACGCTTCATCGCCTATCGCTCTGCGGCGTCCAACCTCGTCCCGGGAGACACCAACGGGCACGAAGACGTGTTCGTCTACGAGATCCCCGGCCAGCAGGAGCTCTCAGGCTGGCACTGAGGTCTACATCGACCGCAGGTAGGTGATCACCGCCAGAACGCGCCGGTGGTCGTCCGGCGCTTCCTGGAGGCCGAGCTTCGAGAAGATGCTCGCGACGTGGGCCTCCACGGTCTTGGGCGAGAGGTGGAGACGCTCGCCGACGGCTCGGTTGGACCTGCCCTCCGCCATGAGGCGGAGGACGTCGCGCTCGCGATCGGTCAGCGCGTCGAGCGGCTTGCGTCGCCTCGGACCGCCCGACGACAGGCGACGGAACTCTTCCAGAACGACGCGGGCCAGCGAAGGAGCAAACACCGCTTCGCCGGCGAACACGCGCCGCACGGCGTTGGCTATTTCGTCCGGACTCGCGGTCTTGATGAGGTAGCCGGACGCGCCGGCGTCGATGGCTTCAAGGACCTTGTCCTTCGTATCCAGCGCCGAGAGGAACAGGATCTTGGATTCCGGCCGCTCGGCGAGGAGCAGGCGCGTCGCCTCGACGCCGTTGACCGCAGGAAGGTCCATGTCCATGATGATCACGTCCGGCTTCTCCTTCCGGGCGATCTCGAGCGCTTCGCTGCCCGTGGAAGCCTCTGCAACTATCGTCGCCGCCTTCTTGTGCTCGAGGAGCTGACGCAACGAGTTCCGCCACAGCGGGTGGTCGTCCACGATCATGAGCGTGATCGCACGGGACCGGCGGGGCGCCCGCGGCGTGGTCGGTTTCGTCGCCGCCGCCTTCTCGTTCCCCTTGAGTCGGAACACGCGCCACTTTCCCGGAACGCCCTTCAGCGAGTGCGTCCCGCGAGACACGAACGGGAGCTTGGACCCGGTGACGAGCTCTTTCACCGTCTGCGACACGAGCACTTCGCCCGCCTCGGCAAGATCGGCGATCCGCGCGGCGATATGGACGGCTATACCACCGAGGTCGCTACCGCGGAACTCGCATTGGCCGGTATGGAGCCCCGCGCGGATCTCGATCCCGAGCTCGGCGACGGAATCCCCTATCGCCTTCGCACAGCGCACGGCGTTCTCGGGGCCGTCGAAGGTCGCGAGGAAGCCGTCGCCCACGGTCTTCACCTCGCGGCCCTCATGGAGCTTGAGCTGACTGCGTGCGGCGGCGTCGTGGCGATCAAGAACGTCCCTGTACTTCTTGTCGCCGAGCTTGGACGCCATGCGCGTCGATTCCACGATGTCGGTGAAGAGCACCGTGAGCACATGGCCGGAAGAAGTCGTGGTCGTCATAGCCCCCGCATCGAGTATCGCGTGTTCAGCGGGCCTCGGCGTGCACCGTCGACGCCGGGGACGTGCCGTCAGCGAGGAGGAAGAACAGGCAGATCCGGCAGCTGCGGGATCCCCGGGCTGGGACACGGCTCGGTGACGCACACGATGATCGGACCGCAAGGCGCGCGTACGCATTGGACGAACGGATCGATGGCCCGCGCGGGGGCGCCGAGCCCGACGAGCAGCCCAGCGGCGGCGACGAGCGTGACCACGGATCGACGAAGCATCTTCCCTCCTTGAAAGCCCGCTGAAGGGACGGTACGCGAGCCGGGCCCCGTGGTCAACATTGGGCATCATGGGTGCGTGAGCGCGCCCATTTTCGTCGTCGGTTACATGCATTCCGGCACGACACTCCTGCTCAACATCTTGAAGAACCACCCAGACCTGTATTGCGCCGAAGAGGAGACGAAGTTCTTCATGCATCTCGGCCTTGTGCGGAGACAACTCGGAGACGCAGCCTCCGCCGACGACGCGATCCTCGAGTACTGCCGCTACGTCGTCGAGCGAGGGGTCCCCTTCCGAACGGAGGACCAGGCCAAGCTGCCCATCCAACCGGCGCCGGACGGCCGTTGGTCTCACCTGAGCGACATCGAGATCGGACGGGGTTTTCGTGCGGCCCTGGACACCATCGCCCGCGAGGCGGGGAAGACACGGTGGGTGGAGAAGACGCCCACGCACGTGTTCAACGTGGAGATCATCACCGCCGCGATCCCCGACGTGACCTTCCTCGAGATCGCTCGCGACCCGCGCGACATCCTGGCTTCGAAGAAGTCGAGGAAGGACACCGCGTGGTCGGACAAGTTGCCGCCGGAGCGCCGTGCGCGTCGCCGGCTGGATCAATCGTTCGACCCGCTGTGGGACGGCCTGTCCTGGAAGTCAGCGATCCGTGCCGGCGCATCCGGGCGCAGGGCTATGCCCCAACGCTGGACGCGCATCCGGTACGAGGATCTCGTCGTCGATCCCGACGGTGTTACGAAGCAGGTGTGTGCAGCCCTCGATCTAGCCTTCGACCCGACGCTCCTGGACGTTTCTCGTGGCATCCCGGCGAACTTCGACGAGCGAGGAAGCGGCGAGCGTGGCGTCGCTTCTACCTCGGTAGGACGGTGGCGTGACGTCCTGACCAGCACGGAGCTCGCCGTATGCCGGCTGGCGTGCCGCAGGGAGATGGACCAGCTCGGGTACGCCACCGACGGCGAGTCGGCGTCCATCGCCGCAGCGTTCGGCGCCATCGCGACGCGCAGCCTCCCCGAGTTCATCGACAGGGCGCTGGCGCGGTACAGGATGGGCGGCACCGCATATCTTCGCGAGGTCGCCGCCGGGTACGTGCGCCGGCTGCGCAAGCTCGCCCGCCGCTAACCAGGCATGATGAGTCGATGAGCGACGCCGTCTACGCGTACTACCCCGTCTTCCGCCGAACACCGGTCATCGCCTTGCACGGTCCGGGCTTCATCGACAAACAGACCGAGGAGCTCGAAGCGCTGTTCGAGAAGTTCTCCGATCGCGTGACGGTCCGCGGCGTGTACTCCACCACCGGGTTCCGGCCCGACACCGACCTGATGTTCTGGTGGGTGGCATCCTCGCCCGACGATGCGCAAGAGCTCCTCGTGGAGCTGCGGCGCACGCCGTTGGGCCGCGCGCTCGAGCTCACGTACGCGTTCCTCGGTGTCGTTCGTCCGGCCGAGTTCAACCCCGACCACCTGCCCTCCTTCCTCAAAGGCACGGAACCTCGGCGCTATCTCAGCGTCTACCCGTTCGTCCGCACCGAGGAGTGGTACCTCATGCCGGCCGAGGATCGGGGGAATCTCCTGCGCGAGCACGGACAGATGGGACGGGAGTTCCCCGACGTGTTGCCGAATACCACCGCCGCGTTCGGGCTCGGTGACTGGGAGTGGATCCTCGCCTTCGAAGCCGACGATCTCACGAAGATCGTCGACTGCATCAGGCGGCTGCGCGAAGCCGAGGCCCGCAGGTACACCAAGCTCGACGTTCCCTTCGTCGTCGGGATCCGCTCGGAGCTCGGCGAAGCGATCCACAACCTCGCGTAGCTCTCCGCTACGCGGGAGCCGCCAACAGGTCCGTCCCTTCGAGGTGAGCGGTGTCGTTGATGCGCACGAGCGTCCACCTACCGTGCTCGTGGGTCCACTCGGTGATCGACGTGAAGTCGACGGGCAGCTCCTCGGCCGTGGAGAGCAGGACCGACCGGGATGCCCAGACCACTCCGCCGTGGCTCGCGGCGACGACGGTTCGTCCGTCGTAGGTTTCCGCGAGCCTGTTGAGAAGCTCCGTCACCCGAGATCGGAAACAGTTCAGGCTCTCGCCCCCGGTCGAGAGCGGACGGTCGGGCTCGGCCCCCACGTCGAAACGTTCCGCCCAGTCGTCCCAACGCGTTCCGTCGATGTCCCCGGGGACGAACTCACACAGATCGGCGTCGCGAACGACGTCGGCCCCCAGGACGGGAGCCAGGGTGCCGGCGGTCTGCCACGCGCGCGGCAGAGTGCTCGCGAGGAGCGCGTCGGCCCGCAACCCCTCGCGATCCAGACGATCGCGCAGGGCGCGGGCTTGCGCGAAGCCACGCTCGGTCAGCCCCGTGCAGCCCCGTTCGCCGCCGACTATCCCGTTGACACCGCAGATCGACTCGCCGTGACGGACGAGCAGCAGCCGCAACGCGATGACTAGCGTCCGGAACGTCGCGCCGGCTTGCGCGTCGCGGCAGGCCGCTTGGCCGGCGGCCTCGGCGAACGCCCGGCCGGCGCGGTTCGGGCCCCCACGGGCTCGGTCGCATCGGCCCCAGGAACGAGCCCTTCGGCCTTGCGGACCTTCGCCACGAAGATCGCGATGATGATGCCGAGCGACGCGAGGCCGGCCGCCAAGCCGCGGATCACCGGATCGTCCTGGTAGTTGACGACCTGGACGGCGATCAGCAGGGCGACGAGGTTCATCACCTTGATCAACGGGTTCAACGCGGGCCCGGCCGTGTCCTTGAACGGATCGCCCACGGTGTCGCCTATGACACCAGCCTTGTGCGCCTCGGAGCCCTTCCCGCCGTACAAGCCCTCTTCGATCATCTTCTTCGCGTTGTCCCACGCACCGCCGGCGTTGGACAGCAGCACGGCCAGGAGCTGCCCGGTGAGGATCACCCCGGCCAGGTAGGCGCCGAGCGGCGCGATCCCGAACCCGAACCCGACGGCCACAGGCGTGAGGATCGCCAGCAGCCCCGGCGTCGCGAGCTCACGCAGCGAGTCCCGCGTCACTATCGAGACGACCTTGGCGTACTCCGGTTTCTCCGTCCCCTTCATGATCCCGGGGTGCTCGCGGAACTGCCGTCGTACCTCCTGTACGACACGGCCCGCGGCTCGCTCCACCGCGCGGATCGTGAGCGAGGAGAACATGAACGGCACGGCGCCGCCGATGAGAAGACCCACAAGGACGAGCGGATCCTCGATCGGGACTGTGAAGACGGCGTCGGTGATCTCCTGCACCGTGTCGCGGAACGACCCGAACAGCGACGTCGCAGCGAGGACGGCCGTGGCGATGGCCATGCCCTTCGTGATCGCCTTGGTCGTGTTGCCGACGGAGTCGAGCTGCTCGATCGACTCGTCGGCGCGTCCGCCCAGGCCGCCGGACATCGTGGCGATGCCCTGGGCGTTGTCGGCGATGGGGCCGAAGGTGTCCATCGACACGATCACGCCGACGGTCGTGAGCATGCCCATGCCGGTGAGGGCTATCGAGTAGAGCGCGAAGCTGATGTCGCCGTCGCCGAGGAGGTACGCGCCAGTGATGGCGCCGGCGATGACGATGATCGCGTAGACGGTCGATTCAAGACCGACCGAGAACCCGGCCAGGATCGTCGTCGCCGGTCCGGTGCGCGTGGCGTCGGCGATGTCCCTGACGGGCTTGCGACGCGTCGAGGTGAAGTGCTCGGTGAGAAGCTGGATGGCCGAGGACAGCACGAGGCCTATCACGACGGCCCAGGCCACACGCAGGTCCTTGACGTAGGTCTGAGCGACGAGGACGACGCCTATCGCCGAGAGGATGGCGGAGATGAAGAAGCCGCGGTTGATGGCGCGCATGCCCGGCTCGTCCTCGGAGCGCGGCTTGACCACCATGATGCCGATCATCGACGTGATCACGCCTACCGCTCGGACGAAAAGCGGGAACATCACTCCGATGGCCGCCCCGCGGGGATCGCCTTCGCCGCCGAAGGCGAAGAAGCCGAGGATCATCGCCGCGACCAGGGTGACCTCGTAGGACTCGAAGAGGTCGGCCGCCATACCCGCGCAGTCGCCGACGTTGTCCCCGACGTTGTCGGCGATGACGGCGGCGTTGCGCGGGTCGTCCTCCGGGATCCCCGCCTCGATCTTGCCGACGAGGTCGGCACCGACGTCGGCCGCCTTCGTGTAGATGCCGCCACCGACCCGCATGAACATCGCGAGCAGCGCGCCGCCGAAACCGAACCCGACGAGCACCTGCGGCGCTCCGCCCTTGTAGCCCAGGAAGATGGCCGTGGCCCCCAACAGGCCCAGACCGACCGTGAACATGCCCGCCACGCCGCCGGCGCGGAACGCGACGGCGAAGGCGTCGCGGTAGCTCACGCGCGCTGCGGCCGCCATCCGCACGTTCGCCCGGACGGCGAGTGACATGCCCCCGTATCCGG
>JBOGXL010000464.1:0-15424 GCA_050694575.1 Actinomycetota bacterium
TCGCTCGGCCCGGGCGGTGGCGATGCCGGGGATCGCTTCCAGTCGACGAGCGACGGCACTGAGACGAACCCACAGGATGCGCTCGCCGCCCTTGAGTCCCGAACGCTCGATGACCATCTTCGGATCGAGCGTACGAAGGCCGCTCACGCGGATCTCGTCGATCCGCAACGCATACACCGCATACGCAACACCCGCGACGAACGTCAGCACCGCCAACAAGACGAGACGTCGCCGGAAGACCGTCGAGCCGCTCATGCGCCGAACGACCCGAGGAATCGAACCTCGGGCTCGAGATCGACGCCCGTCGCTTCGAGCACCCGGTCGTGGACACGTCTGATCAAGGACCACACGTCGGTAGCCGTGGCGTCGGAACCGGCAACGATGAAGTTCGCGTGCACATCGGAGACGGCTGCACCACCGACCCGCAGCTCCTTGCCGCCGACGGAGTCGATCAGCCGACCGGCCGAGTCGCCGGGCGGGTTCTTGAATACGCTCCCGGCACTGCGACCGGGCGGTTGGTTCTCGCGGCGCCAGCGCAGATGGGCCGCGATACGTCGACCGACCTCCTTCGGGTCGTCGCCGGCGAGGCGGACGTTGCCCTCGGTGACGACATCGGTCCGACGCAACGAGGAGTGGCGGTAGGAGTACTCGAGGTCGGCGACGTCTAGCCGCCGCCGGTCCCCCGTCGCGAGCTCTATCACCGTCGTCGTCGTCAGCACATCGGCCATCGACCGCTCGTGAGCACCGGCGTTCATCCGGACGGCTCCACCGAACGTGGCGGGGATCTCGGCGACGAACTCGAAACCCGTGAGCCCGAGACGAGCCGTCAGGCGGGCGGCAGCGGGAAGATACACCGCCCCGCCGAGGCGGAGCCCGCCGTCATCCTGTTCGTGGAAACGGAAGCCCCGGCCCAACCGGACGGCGACGCCGCGGAACCCGTCGTCGGCCACGAGAAGGTTCGAGCCCCGGCCCACTATCGCGAGGGGGCCTTTGCCGGCGGCCTCGGCCACGACGAGGAGGTCGCTCTCCGACTCGGCTTCCACCAGCACGTCGGCCGGCCCGCCGACGCGGAAAGTCGTGAACGGCGCCAACGAGGCGTGCACCTGGACGCGTCCGCTCACGCGTTCCTCGAGCCGCCCGGCGAGCTCGGAGACCGTCACGATGCGCCGGCCGGGTCCTTCGTCTCCAGGAGCCGGACGATCCGCGGCGCCGCCGATGTGACGTCGCCGGCACCCATCGTGATGACGACATCGTTCGGCTGGCTGATCCCGGCCACGAACCCGGCCGCTTCCTCGAGGCGGGGCACGTACACGACGACGACCCCCTTCGAGCGCTCGCGTATCGCGTCGGAGACGAGCCGCCCGCTCACGCCGGGGATGGGCTCCTCACGATCTCCGTAGACGTCCGTGACGACGACCACGCCGGCGTCGTGGAAAGCCGCTCCGAACTCGTCGACCATCGACAAGGTCCGGGAGTACAGGTGAGGCTGGAACAGCACGAGCAGCCGCCGTTCCGGGTACCTGCCGCGCGCGGCCTCCAGCGACGCGGCGATCTTGCGGGGGTTGTGCGCGTAATCGTCGACGACCACGACGTCTCCGACCACGCCGCGGACGGAGAATCGCCGGTCTACGCCGGAGAAGCTCCGCAGCCCTTCCAGGACCAGGGCCGGATCGGCCCCCAGGGTCAGCGCCGCCGCGGCGGCGCCGGCCGCGTTCAGCACGTTGTGTCGGCCGGGAACGCTCAACCGGAGTCTCCCGACGTGACGACCTCGCCACGAGACCTCCGCAGACCCATCCACGACGAGATCTGCATCGGAGAACCCGTACGTGACGATCGGGGCGGCAATACGCGGCAGGATGCGGTTCACACCCTCGTCGGCGGCGCACACTATCGCGCTCCCGCCTTCGCGACGTCCCTCGAGGAACCGAACGAACGCGTCATCTATGGCATCCAGGTCTTCGAAGAAGTCGAGATGGTCCCGGTCCACGTTCGTCACCACCGCGAGCTCCGGACGCAGCTCGAGGAACGATCCCGAGAACTCGTCGGCTTCGGCGACGACGAGGTCGCTGCTCCCGAGGCCGGCTCCCGAACCGACGTCGTTGAGGTCGCCGCCGATGAGGAAGGACGGTTCGAAGCCTGCCGACGCCAGGGCTCGCGCGAGCATCGACGACGTCGTTGTCTTCCCGTGCGTTCCGGCGACGGCGACACCCCGTCCGGCGTCGAATATCCGCCCGAGGAGCTCCGCCCTCGACAGCACCTCGATGCCCCGGGCTCGCGCCTCCGCCACCTCCGTGTTGTCCGACGGCACGGCCGCCGACACGACCACGTGATCGGCCGTTCCGATGTTCTCGGCACGGTGGCCCCCCACGTGCACCGGGATCCCCAGCTGTTGCAACCGTTGGACGGTCCGGGAGGCTTTGAGGTCCGACCCGGAGATCTCGTACCCGAAGGAGTGCAACAGCTCGGCGAGCGCCGCCATGCCCACACCGCCGAGCCCGACGAAATGAACGCGAACGCCGGCGAGCGGACGTCGAAGCTCGGTGTGCATCTGTTCAAGGCTAGGTGCTGACGGCATCCCCCGAACACCCAACCCCGCTCGACACCGCGTACGGGCTACAGAAAGCTCTCGATGACATCCGCGAGCCGATCCGCGGCGTCCGGACGCGCCAACGCCTTCCCTGCGGCGGCCATCGCCCCGCGCGCTCCATCGTCACTCATCAAGCGGGACACCTCGGCCCCCACGACGGCGGGCAAGCCCGACGTCGACTGAGAGATGACGGTCGCCGCGCCGGCGCGTTCGAGCACACGTGCGTTCGCTTCCTGATCTCCACGAGCAAGCGTCGGCAACGGAACGAGTATCGACGGCAGTCCGAGCAGAGCGACTTCGGCGACGGTTGATGCACCCGATCGGGAGATCGACACGTCGGCGGCCAGGTACGCGTCCTCGATCGTGTCGAGATAGCCGAGCACGACGGCCGGCGTACCCGAGCGCGACCACGCCGCGCGGACGTCGGCGTCGCGTTCGGGCCCGGCGAGGTGGATCACCTGGATCCCCGCGGGGAGCGCGCTCGTCGGGACGAGCTCGTTGAGCGGCCCGGAGCCGAGACTCCCGCCGAAGACGAGGAGCGTGCCGACGTCCGGCTGCAGGCCGAGGCGCCGGCGGGCGTGCAGACGCGCTGCCTGCCGCGCGGTCTCGTCCAGCTCGGCGACCTCGACGAGGCCGGCGCGGACGGGATGGCCGACGATCTCCGTCCGCACGTCCGGGGCCGGATGCCGCAACGGCAGGCCGAGCGCGAGGACGTCCGCCCAGCGCAGCGGGATACGTTGGGCGAGCGAAAGGTTGGCGTTCTGCTCGTGCAGCACGAGGGCGGGTCGTCCCCACCCGGCGGCCAGCGCGACGGGGACCGAAACGAACCCGCCCATACCGAGAACGACATCCGGCGCGACGCGCGCGAGCAACCGGCGCGCGAGCCACGTCGCTCGAGTGATCGATCCCAGCGCGCGCAGTCCACGAGGCGTCAGGAGCTCGACGCGAACGGATGGCGGACGTCGCACGGGAAGCGAATGGAACACGAAACCGGCCTCGGGAACGACCCGAGCTTCTATCCGATCACCCCCGGCGAAGACGACCTCGTGTCCCCTGTCGCGCAGCACGACGGCCGTCGCGAGGGCCGGGTAGACATGGCCGCCGCTGGCGCCGGCGGCGACGAGGACGCGAGCCACGGCCGCGGTCAGCCGGCCGGGCGCGGGACGCGTACTCCGCGCCGGGCAACGCTCGCGACCAACCCGAGTCCGGCCAGTGAGACGAGCAGCGACGTGCCGCCGAAGCTGATGAGAGGCAGCGGAACACCCGTGATCGGCAAGAGGCCGACGACGGCGCCGATGTTGATGATCACCTGCATCGAGATCCACGCCGTCACACCCGACGCCACGAGGAAGCCGAAGGGATCGCGTGCGCGACGAGCCGTGCGTATGCCGAGCACGAGCAAGAGCGCGAAGAGGACCAGGACGGTCAGCGAACCGACCAGACCCGTTTCTTCGCCGAGGATCGCGAAGATGAAGTCCGTGTGGGCATTCGGGAGGTACAGGTACTTCTGTCGGCTCGACCCGAGGCCGAGCCCGAAGATCTTCCCGCTGCCGAGAGCGACTAGGCCTTGGCACGTCTGGTACGCGGTGTTCAGGCAGTCCTCTCCCCCGCTGAGGAAGGCGATCAGGCGAGACCGCCGGTAACCGGCCCCCAGCATGATCGGTATCGCCAGCAGCACGGTGCCGACCGTGATGCCTCCGAGCAGCCTGAGGTCGGCGCCGGCGAGATACGCCAAAGACAGCGTTGCGACGGCGATGATCACCGTCGTCCCGAAGTCGGGTTGCAGCAGGACGAGCAGACACGTGAACCCCACGGCGCCGAGGTACGGCACGACGAGGTGCCTCCAATCGTTCAGCTTTCCGATCTTCCGAGACAGAACGTCGGAACCGAACACGATGAGCGCGACCTTCGCGATCTCGGAGGCTTGGATCTGGAACGAACCGAAACGCAACCAACGCCGCGCGCCGCCGGCGACGTCGCCGATGCCGGGAATGAGCGTCATGACGAGCAGCACCCACACGATCGGCACGAGCACGTACGACAGGCTGCGCAGACGGCGGTAGTCGAATCGCCAACCGAGCACGAGTGCGCCGCAGCCCAGAACCACCCATGCGAACTGCCTGAGGAAAAGAGTGAAGGCCGACCCCGTCGACTCCGCCGACTGGATGCTCGAAGCCGAAAGGCTCATGACGAGCCCGATGATGAGAAGCGCCACGGCCGTGAGGACAAGGGAGACGTCGGTGCGATCCTTCCTGGTGCGCGTGAGCCGGACGGTCTTGGCTCCCGAGCTCATCGCTTGACCCCCAGCGCCCGACACGCTTCACGGAAGGCGCGGCCTCGGTCCGCGTATCCCGAGAACATGTCGTGGGATGCGCAGGCCGGTGACAGCAGGACGATGTCGCCGGCGTCCGCCCAATCCAGGGCCATGCTTACAGCCTCCGTCATGGAACCGACGGTCTTGGCCGTACCGCCGGCGGCCGCAACGAGCCGGGCGATGTCGGCGGCTGCCTCACCCATGGCCACGACGCCCTTCAGCACCGAGAGCGCTCCGGCCAGGGGGGACAGGTCGAGACCTTTGTTGCGACCGCCGGCGATCAGGACGATCCGCCCATGCCCCGCGCCGTTACCGAGCGATCGCAGCGCTGCGATGGTGGCGTGCGGGTTGGTCGAGACCGAGTCATCGACCACGCGGACGCCCGCGAGCTCACCGATCGGCTCGAGCCGGTGACGGGCGAGCTCGAAGTCTCCGAGCGCCTCCTCGACGGCATCGGCTCCCGCCCCGCAGAACACGAGCGCCGTGGCCGCGGCCGCTGCGTCGGCTCCGAAGTGGCGGCCTCGTTCGGCGAGACGGCCGACGCCTCGCGCCCGCACCCGTTGCCCGGCGACCCGAACCACAAGCTCGTCGCCCGTGGGCGGCTCGAACGCGACGCGGTCCCCTTCCGGCCGGGCCGGGAGATCGGCGAGCTCCGGTTGGTCGCCCGGGTACAGGTACAGATCCCCCGCCCTAAGACACTGCGCGATGCGGGCCTTCGCCGAGCGGTAGTCGTCGAAGGAGTCGTGCCAGTCGAGGTGATCGGGAACGAGGTTCGTCACGACGGCGACACGAGGATGGAAGGTCTCGCAGAAGTACAGGCCGAAGCTCGACGCTTCGACGACGAACAGGTCGGCGTCGCTCTGCGCCGAAGCCGCCGTGATGAACGGTGTTTCCGTGTTGCCGCACGCGATGGTCCGCAGGCCGGCCGCTCGTCCGATGCGTTCGGCCAGCATGCACACCGTTGTCTTCCCGTTCGTACCCGTGACGGCGATGATCGGTTTTCCCGTGAGTCCGGCGGCGATGTCGAGCTCCGCGACCACACGCGTACCGCGTGAGCGCACGTTCGAAAGGAAGCCGCGATGCGGCGAGATGCCCGGTGACGGAACGACGAAGTCGATGGAACCGAGCGTCGCCGCCGCTTGCTCGTGTCCGCCGACCTCGACCTCGACACCATCGCCCCGCAGCGCAACGACGTCGGCATCACTCGGTCGTCCGGAGTCGGACACCACCACGTCGGCCCCTTGCGTCGCGAGCTCCGTCGCCACGGCCCGCCCCGTCACGCCGAGCCCCAAGACAAGGACGCGAGCCCCGTCGACGTCGATCAACCCGATCCGCCCTTGGCGAGGAACTCTGTGTAGAAGAGCGCCAGCCCGAGACCGGCGGTGAGGGCGGCCACGAGCCAGAAGCGCACTATCACGGTGAACTCGGCCCAACCGCGTAGCTCGAAATGGTGGTGCACCGGCGCCATCGCGAACACCCGGCGCCCGTCGAAGACACGGTAGGCGATCAACTGGATGATCACGGACAGCGTTTCGATGACGAAGAGCCCCCCTATCACACCGAGCAGAAGATGCGTGCGGGTGAAGAGCGCGAGCGCCGCGAGTGCTCCACCGAGGGCCAGCGCACCGGTGTCGCCCATGATGATGCGGGCCGGCGCAGCATTCCACCACAAGAAGCCGATGCACGCACCGAGCAACGAAGCGCTCGCGACGGCTACGTCGAGGAGACCGGACCGGCCCACCGGCTCCAGCTGCAGGTACACCTCGGGGTTTCTGAACTCCCAGAACGCGACGATCGTGAAGACGAAGAAGCCCATCGCCGCCGACCCGGACGCGAGACCGTCGACCCCGTCGGTGAGATTCACGCCGTTGGACGTCGAAACGATCATGAACACCACCCAAACGGCGAACAGGATGTTCGGCAGCGGCGGCAACCAGTCGATGGGTGTGCCCGCCCACGCGATCCGGCTCTCGAGTCCCGTCCAGTTCAGAGCGCCGAAAGCCAGCGCGAAGCCACCGGCGGTCTGGCCGATGAGCTTGGCCCGCTTGCTGAGCCCGAGCGAGCGGGTTCGGCGGATTTTCGCCAGATCGTCCAGGGCGCCGATGAAGGCGAGGATCCACGCGACGCCGAGGATCATGACACCGGACGGCGCCAGCGGCTGCACGCGGAGACCACCGCCGATGCGCACGTGCGCAGCGAGGTAGCCGAGCGTCGCCGCGATCATGAGGACGAGCCCGCCCATCGTGGGCGTCCCGTGCTTCACGAAGTGCGTGGCCGGGCCGTCCTCGCGGATGAGCTCGCCGATCCCACGCGCCCGGAAGAGGTCGATCACCCACGGTGTGAGCGTCAGACCGATGACGAGCGCGATCGCAGTTGCCAGCAGGATGCTCTGCACGCCTTAGACCTCTTCCGCAGCGCGGTCGGTCTGCGCTCGCAGTGCGTCGGGGAAAAGTCGCAAGCCGGTCACGAGCGAACCCTTGACCAGGACGACAGATCCTTTGGGGACGAGACGAGCGACGAGGTCGGCCGCTTCCTCCATCGTCGGCGCGGGGTGAGCCACGGCCCCCGCGCCGCGGGAGATCCCTCCGGCGTCGTCTCCGACCACTATCACGCCTTCATACCCGAGCGATCGCGCGAGCCGTCCGATCCTGACGTGGGCGTCCTCGGACATCGGGCCCAGCTCGGCCATCGCGCCGAGCACCGCCCATCGTTCGGCGTCCGGACGCAACTCGCTCATCGTGCGCAGCCCGGCAGCGACGGAGTTGGGATTGGCGTTGTAGGCGTCGTTCACGACCGTCCAGCCTCCGACCCGAACGACCTCCATGCGCGCGCCGGTCGTCTGAGAGCCGGCTATCGCGTGCGCGGCGGCACGCGGCTCTACGCCGAGCTCGACCGCGACACGCATCGCCATCGCCGCGTTGCGCATGAGAGCCCGCCCCGGGATCGGCAACACGACGTCGACGGTTCCGCTCGCCAACGCTACGGTTCCGGACGTCCGGGCATAGGGATCGATCCCGGCTGCCGCATACCGCGTCTCGCCCCCCGGGCCCACCGTCGTGACGCGTGCCGAGGTGCCGGCTGTGAACACCGGCAAGTAGTCGTCGTCGGACGGAACCGCGGCGAGCCCGTCTGCGGGCAATGACGCCACGAGCTCGGCCTTCGCCCGTGCTATCGCGTCTCGCGAGCCGAAGATCTCGAGGTGCGTCGTCCCGACTCCGGTGAGCACCCCGATGGTGGGACGGCACATCGCACAGAGCTCCGCGATCTCGCCCGGCCGGCGTGCCCCGAGCTCCACGACGAGCACCTCGGTGTCCTCCGGCGTAACCAAGAGCATCAGCGGGAGCCCGACCTCGGTGTTGTAGCTGCCGGGAGCCGCATGGACGCGGTACCGGGAGGAAAGAGCGGCCGCGACGAAGTCTTTCGTCAACGTCTTGCCGAAGCTCCCGGTGATGGCCACGACCGGGACGTCGAGCGTCGAGCGCACCCATGTCGCAAGCTCGCCGAGGGCACGGACCGTGTCATCAACGACGACGGCCGTCGCGCCTTCCGCTGCCGCAGCGCTTTCCACGACGACGTAGGCGGCTCCAGCATCGACGGCCTCGCGGACGAAGCCGTGCCCACCGCGAACGGCCACGAAGGCCCGGCCGGGCTCGATGGTGCGCGAGTCGGCGACGAGCTCGGCGGGACGGTTCGCGTCCTGTCCCACCACGCGGCCGGAGCAGAGTTGCGCTACGGTCTCCGCCGTCACCAGCGGCACGCGATCCCCCCCAGGAGCTCGGCAACCACCTCGCGGTCGTCGAAGGGGACGGTGCGATCTGCGAACTCTTGGCCTTGCTCGTGTCCTTTGCCGGCCACGAGGACCACGTCGCCGGGCTCGGCCTCGTCCAGTGCCGCCCGTATGGCCTCTCGTCGGTCGGGGATCACCGTGTACTTCCCGGCCCCGCGACGGGCGCCGGGCTCGATGTCGGCGATGATGGCGACCGGGTCCTCGGAGCGAGGGTTATCCGACGTGATGATCGTGTGGTCGGCACCTCGGGTCGCCGCTTCGCCCATCAGCGGCCGCTTCGCCCGATCCCTGTCTCCGCCACACCCGAAGACGGCGACGACACGACCCGTCGTGAGCCCGCGACAGGCGCCGAGAGCCTGCCCCAGCGCGTCCGGCGTGTGGGCGTAGTCGATGAGCGCGAGGAACGGCTGGCCCGCGTCGACGGGCTCCAACCGTCCGGCTACACGTTCGAGCCGTCCGATGCCCTGCACGATGTCGTCCGCGTCCATGCCGAGGTGCAGCGCCATTCCGAATGCGCACATGCAGTTGTCGATGTTGTAGCGGCCGACGAGAGACGTCTCGATGTCGTACGAGCCGTCCGGAGTGCGGAGCCGCGCCCGGCTCCCGTTCGGCGCCAGGTCGAAGGACTCCACGCGGATGTCCGCGCGCTCAGATCCGTACGTCAGCAGCTCCAATCGTTCGCTCGCACGCTCCACGATGCGACGCCCGGCCTCGTCTCCGACGTTTACGACGGCTCGGTCGACGTAGTCGGGGTGGAACAACGCCGCTTTCGCTTCGAAGTACGCCTCCATGGAGCCGTGCGTGTTGAGGTGGTCCTGCGTGAGGTTGGTGAACGCCGCCGTCGCGAAGGTCGTCCCCCGCAGACGTCCCTGCTCGATGCCGTCCGATGTCGCTTCGAGCACGACGAGATCGACGCCGGCATCGCGCATCCGTCTCAGGAGCCGTTGGAGGTCGGGCGCCTCGGGTGTGTTGCGCACCGCCTTCTCGCTCGTCCCCTTGAAGCGACGCGAGACGGTACCGACGACGCCCGGCTCGAGACCCGCGACGGAGGCTATCGCCTCGACGAGGTAGGTGACCGTTGTCTTTCCATTCGTCCCGGTGATGGCGGCGACGGGCATCTCGCCGGACGGATGCTCGTAGAAGGACGCGGCCAGGGGACCCATGGCCGCCCGCACGCTCGCGACCTCGGCCTGCGGCAGCTCGACGTCGACGAGGTGCTCGACGACCAGAGCGGAAGCGCCGGCCGTTGCGACCTCGGCGGCGAACGAGTGGCCGTCGTGCCGGGCGCCCGGGATGCAACAGAACAGGTCGCCCGGCTGCACGACGTGCGGGTCGTAGGCCAGGCCGCCGACGCGCGCGTCTCCGCGAACCTCGGCGGGAAGCGCCGCTGCCCCGACGAGGGCACGGAGGGTCCACTGCATGTTCACATTCTCCCTCGCGGACCTAAAGGCCATCGGAGCGGTTCACGCGCCCGCTCAGCGCGTGCGGATCCGCAAGATCCGGACGGCCTCGGCCCCCACCTCGGCGAAGACGGGAGCGGCGGCGAGCCCGCCCTCGCTGGGAACCGGGTTGTCCAACACCACTCCTATGACGAGCTCGGGCGCCTCGGCCGGGAACATGCCGAAGAAGGAGGCCATGTAGCCGCGGTACCCGACGCCCTCGATGAGTCTCGAGGCTGTACCTGTCTTCCCGGCCACGGAAGCACCCGGGATCCGCGCGGCAACACCCGTTCCTTCGGCGGTGGAGACCACGGCCGTGAGCATGTCGCGGACCGAGGCAGCCACCTCGGAGGAGATGATCCGGCGGCGGCGGGGCTCCTGCGCCGGGTGCATCTCACCTCGGGCGTCCACCCATCCCGAGACGAGGCGAGGATCGACGAGGAGACCGTCGTTGGCGAGCGTGGCGTATACCTGCGCGAGCTGGAGCGGGGTGACGGACAAGCCCTGGCCTATCGCCATGGTCGGGAGCGACGTAACCCAACGCTCGGTCGCCGGGAGGTTGCCCGCGCTCTCGCCCGGGAAGCCCAGCCCCGTTCCACGTCCGTAGCCGAAGCGGTGGAAGTACGTGCCCAGCCGGCTCGAGCCGAGCATCTGCGCGAGTCGGATCGACCCGAGGTTCGACGACTGCGCGAGGATCCCACGCAGGTCGAGAGATCTCGACCCGCGCTTCTCGGTGAAGACCTTGTCGCCGATCTTCATCTGCGCCGGGATCCACATCTGCTGCTGGGCGCCGAAGAGCTTCTCGTTGAGGACGGCTGAAGCGGCGATCACCTTGTTGACCGAGCCGGGCTCGAAGGCATCGGTCACGACGCGGTTCTTCGTCGTCGACGGGTCGATGTCCCCTATGCGGTTCGGGTCGTAGGTCGGCAGGCTGACCATCGCCAGGATCTCACCCGAGCGCGGATCCATCGCGACGACCGTCCCGCCGTTCGCGTGCGTCCTCTCGATGGCTCGCTTGAGTGAGTCCTCGGCGGTGAACTGCAGGTCGGCGTGCAGCGTCAAGACGAGATCGGATCCCGGCTCTGGAGACACCTCAGCGAACGTCCCCTGCGGGATACGCCGACCCTGGGGGTCCTGCTCGAGGATCCTGTGGCCGGGCGTCCCCCTCAAGAGCTCCTCGTAGCCGTACTCGAGGCCGGCTAGTCCGCGTTGATCCGTCCCGATGAAGCCGAGGACACCGGCAGCCAGACTCCCGCCGGGATAGAGGCGACGCGGTTCGTCCAGGACACCGATCCCGGACAGGCGCAACGCCGTGACCTTGCGTGTGCTCACGACACCGATCCGCCGCGCGAGGTAGACGAAGCTGCGGTCCTTGCGCAGGTCGTTTTCCAGGGCGGCCGCCGATCGACCGAGCAGTGGCGCAAGGGCGCGCGCGGTCTGCGCGGGATCCTTCACGTGACGGGGGTTCGCGTACACGGTGCGCGCCGGGATCGAAACGGCGAGCTCGCTGCCAAGCCTGTCGTAGATCGCACCGCGGCGCGCCGGCAGCTCGATCTTGCGGATGCGCTGTCTCCGCCCTTCCTCCGCGTACTGCTCCGAGCGCACGGCCTGCACGTAGGTCAGCCGGACACCGACCAGAAAGAGACAGATGAGTAGCGCCGCCCCAAGCGTCCCGGCACGCCGCAGGACGGGGCGCGTCATGGGGAAGACGACTCCAGAGCGCCGGCGGTGACGCCGGGGAGCTGCGCCTCGGCGCTGCCCCGCGGGACCGTCACCCTGAGGTAGACCGGGTCGGTCGCCGGGACGAGACCGAGCTTGGCGGCTTCCTCCCTCAGCCGCTGCGGGGAAGACAGCTGAGCGACCTGCGCTCGCAAGAGCGTGAGCCGCTCGTACTCACGCTGGACGTCTTGCTCGAGCTCGGCCGCACGCAGGCCGTCCTGCCCGACCCAGGCTTGCAGCGCCGCAACCCCGAACACGGCCAAGACGACGAGGATCACGATCGGCAGAGGGGACGGCCTCCGGCGCGCGGCCTTCTTGCCCCCCTCGACGACGCGGAGCCGGGATCGCTGCTTGCCGCGCTCCCGCGGAAGCGCCTGGGTTGCCATCCCTAGGCCCCTCCGGCGCGGCGACGCGCCGCACGCAACCGAGCCGAAGTCGCACGTGGGTTGCGCTCCATCTCCGCGTCGGACGGAAGCACAGCGTTGCGCGTCATCACTTCCATCACGCCGGCCGGCGTGGTCGAACCAAGACCGGGAAGCGATCGCGCTTTCCCGGCCTGGTCGGTGAACGTCTGCTTCACCAGACGGTCCTCGAGCGAGTGGTACGAGATCACGACGATGCGTCCGCCGGGGTTGAGCACCTCTGGTGCGACACGAAGGACGGACTCGAGCGCGTCGAGTTCAGCGTTCACCTCGATACGCAACGCTTGGAACGTTCGGCGGGCCGGATGCTGTCGCCGCTCGCGCACCGGATAGACGCGTTCGATGAGCTCGGCGAGCTGGGTTGTCGTCCTGATGGGCCCGCGACGGCGTTCGGCCACTATCGCGCGCGCGATGGCGTCGGCGTATCGCTCCTCCCCGTAACGACGAAGGATCCGGCGCACCTCGTCCTCACCGTAGGAGTTGACAACCTCGCCGGCGGTCAACAGTTGCGACGGGTCCATACGCATGTCCAGCGGGCCTTCGCGACGGAACGAGAAGCCTCTGGTCGCGTCGTCGATCTGCATCGACGACATCCCGATGTCCAGAAGGATGCCGTCGACGGCGGAAAACCCCTGGCTCTGCAGGATCCAGGGGAGGTCGTTGAAGTCCGTGCGGACGAGCTTCACCGCCGAACCGAAAGGACGCAGGTTGAAGCGCGCGCGCGACAGCGCCTGGGGATCGCGGTCGACGCCGATGAGCGTGCTGCGCCCGCCGGTTGCGCGCAGGATCGCTTCGGCATGCCCACCGGCGCCCAACGTCGCATCGATGTACACCGCACCGGGACGCGGCGCGAGGAAGTGCAGGACCTCCTCGACCATCACCGGCTGGTGGTCGTCGGTCACTATCGGCCTCCGTTCGAGGATCCGTTCGCCGGGACGGAGGCAGATGTCTCCCAACGGACGGCCGTCCGGCCGCCGTTGCCTGTCGCGCGGCATGACACGGACTTGCGCGCCTCTCGCCACCATCCTGGACAAGTCGACCCCCTCAGATCTCGAGGTCCTTGGCGAAGTCTTCGACCCCCGCCTCGGTTTCCGACCGGTGTCCGTCCCACCGCGGGGCATCCCAGATCTCCACACGGGCGCCCGCGCCGACTATCACGACGTCTCGCTGCAGCCCCGCGTATTCCCGGAAAGCAGGCGGGATCGTCAGGCGGCCCTGACGGTCGATGCGCTCGCTCTGCGCCTGGGAGAAGAAGAACCTCGAGAACCGCCGGGCGTTGGGGTGGGTGGTCGGGAGCGACGTGACCTTGGCCACGAGGCGGTCCCACTCCTCGGGAGGCAGGACGTACAGGCAGGGGTCGATCCCTTTCTGCAGGACGACCTGGGCCCCCAGGGCTTCGCGCAAGCGGACGGGGAAGATGACCCGTCCCTTGTCGTCCAGTGCGTGTCGATGTTCTCCGAGGAACAACCCGCCGCCTCCACCCCGAGGCGTCCACGACGGTCCCCCCGAACCCCCGGACGCCCACCGGGTCTCCCAGGTCCTCCAAGTCGCGCCACTTTACTCCACCCCACCCCACCAGTCAACGGAACTGGACCACAAAACCCCAGGTAGAACACGTGTTTGTGCTAGGCGAGCCCTAGCGGCCGGAGGCCGGCAGGTACTGGAGCCACTCGGGCTCGGCCCGGCCGACGACGAGCTCGAGCCAGAACCCCTCCGGCGGTGGCTTGGGACGGCGATGGAGGCGCAGCCCCACCTCGGCCGGGAGCCGATTCTCCTTCCGGGCGTTGCAGCGGCGGCAGGCCGCCACCACGTTGTCCCAGGCGTGACGCCCGCCGCGGCTGCGCGGCATGACGTGATCGACGTTCTCGGCCTGGCGGCCGCAGTACTGGCACGCGTGCCGGTCCCGCAGGAAGACCGCCTTCCGCGAGGGCGCCACGTACAGGCGCTTCGGCACCCGGACGTAGTAACGGAGACGGACCACGCTCGGGGCTTCGATACAGAGGTGCTCGGAGCGGTACATCGCCCCGTTGTTCTCGATGACCTCGGCCTTCTCGCGTAGGACGAGCACTATCGCCCGCCGGTGCGCGATCACTCCCAGCGGCTCGTACGACGCGTTGAGGATCAGCGATCTTGCCAACGACTTCTCACCGCCTTCACTTCGTTACGCGTGGACCGCCTTCACTTCGTTACGGCGTGGGCCTGTGCTGGATTCTATCGGGACCCGACGGCCTCCACGATGTCCGCGGCCACGTCGTACCGGCCGAAGGGAGCCATGACGTAGAGCCCAGCCGCCTCGGCCCGCAGCTCTCTCACCAGGTCGACCGCGATGGCGAGGCCGGTCGACCTTCCCTTCTTCCCGGCCTCGCGCATGCGCGTCCGTATCTCCTCGGGGACCGAGACTCCGGGGAGCTCGTTGTGGAGGAACTCGGCGTGACGTGCCGTCACGAGCGGCAGCACGCCGACCAGGATCGGCAACGTCAGCGGACCGAAACGCTCCTCGTAGGCCTTCCGGAACGCGCGCAGCACGTCCGCTTCGTAGAGGGGCATTGACAGCGCGAAGTTCGCGCCCGACCGGATCTTCCGGGCCAGCAGCCGGCACTCGCGATCTACGTCTTGGGCGCTGAGGTTCACAGCGCAACCAGCGACGAAGCTCGTCGGCTCTCCGATGGACGACCCGGCCTGGTCCGTCCCTCTGTTCAGCGACTCCGTGACGAGAGCGAGCAGACCGGTTGGGACGACGTCCACGCTGTCCGTCGCGGCGGGATAGTCCCCGATACGCGTCGGATCGCCGAGCGCGACGAACAGGTTGCGGATACCGAGCGCATGCGCGGCCAGCAGGTCCCCTTGGATGCGCAAGAGGTTGCGTCCGCGGATCGGGAAGTGAAGAACGGTCTCGATCCCAACGCTTTCCTGGATGAGGAACGCGGGCGCCCACGGGCTCATGCGCATGCGAGCCATCGGGCTGTCGGCGACGTTTATCGCGTCCGCGCCGGCGTCCTTGAGCGTCTCGGCCCCGGCGAGCATCTTCGCCGTCGATGTGCTGCGCGGCGGATCCATCTCGACGGTGATGACGAAGCGCCCCTCCGCGAGCTTGGCCCCCAGAGCCGTCGTCGCCATCGCGTGTTCGTGCGTGGCTTCGCTCGGAGCGGTCGGGAT
>JBOGXL010000465.1:0-3095 GCA_050694575.1 Actinomycetota bacterium
GCGTTCCGATGAGGATGCTCACCTCGCGCGCGGGAGCCACGTAGCTGACCGGCGAAACCGTCAGGGCCGTGAGGACGAGGATGTACGCGAGCGGCGAGAGCACAGCTACGGCGACGATCTCCCGACGGTAGGACCTCCAGACTCGGCGCGCGTTCGTCCCGCCCAGCGCGACGGGTGCGAGCAACGTCGCCCGCGCGGCGTTGGCGGCCCAATCCAAGATCAACGGCGGAACGGCGAGCTCCGCCACGACGTGGCGGTCCCACAGCGTGTAGACGGCGATCAGAACACCGGTAGCGAGACCGAACACGACGCCGGCTCGAGCGTCGCCGCTCGATCCCGACGACGTAGTTCGTCCGAGGACGACCACGCCCGCGCAGATCCCGGCGGCACCGGCCAGGGCGACTGCGCTCGGTCGTTCGCCGAGAAAGGCGATGGCCAAGGCCGTCGACAGCATCGGACCCGTCCCGCGCGCCAGCGGATAAACGACGGACAGATCACCAACGCGGTAGCCGCGCTGAAGCAGCGTGAAGTAGCACGCGTGGAGCGTCCCGCTCCCGACGAGGAAGATCGCTTCGCGCGAGCCGATGTGCGGGTCGATGACGAGGAACGCGATCGCCGCGACCGGTGCGTACAAGAGCGTGGCCAAAGCGGCGCACAGCCAGACGAACGCCACCCCGCCGTCCCCGGCGCGCTTCGCGAGGAGGTTCCATGCGGCGTGCAGACATGCCGCCCCGAGCACGAGCGCGAGCGAGAAGGCAGACAAACGCCGCTAGATCCAGCCCCGACGTCTGAAGAAGGCGTATAGCCCGATCGCAGCCGCGACCATCATGCCCATGGCGAAGAAGAAGCCGAACAGCTCACCGTCCGCGGGGACGAGACGGAAGTTCATGCCGTATACGCTGGCGATGAACGTCGGGACGGCGATGATCGCGGCCCATCCCGTCAGCCGCTTCGTCACTTCGTTCTGCGCGTTGGCCGCCTCCACGCGGACGAGGTCGATCAGCGCGTCGGAGAGATCCTCGATGCTGCGCAACTGATCGGCCACGCGCAGGGTGTGGTCGTAGACGTCGCGGAAATAGGCGCCGAAGTCGGTGTCGACGAGCCGTATCGCCGATCCGATGGATCCCTGGTCCACGACGTTTGAGAGCATGCGCGAGACCGGAAGGACGTAGCGGCGGAACCGCGCCTCCCGTTGCCGCACCGTGTACAAGCGGGTCTGCGCGTGCGAGCGCGGGTCGGCGAGGAGCTCCTCCTCGAGGTGCTCGACCTCCTCTTCCAAGGCGTCGGCGATCCGTTGGTAGTCGTCGACTATCGCGTCCAACATCGTGTGCATGAGCGACGCGGATCCACCCCACAGCTCACCTTTGTGGGCCCGCAGGCGGCGTTTCGTCTCGTCGAGTGTCCGTTCGGCCCCGAAGTGGAGAGCCAGGACGTAACGCGTCCCGATGAAGCAGGCGATCTGGACGGCCTCGAGCTGCCCGTCCCGCTCTTGCAGCTCGTGGACCACGACGAACAGGTGCTTCTCGTACTCCTCGAGCTTCGGACGCTCGCGCTGCTCGGTGGCGTCCTCGACGGCGAGCTCGTGGAGCCCGAACTCCCCGGCGATGGTGGCGATGTCCTCCTTGGTGAGGGTGGCGACGTTGGCTTCGGCCCACACGCGGCTCCCGCTCTCGTCACACAGGTTCGAGATCTTGGAGAGATCCGTGATCTCTCGCCAGCCGGTGTCGGGAGTGCTGTAGATCGCCGTCAGCATGTGACGGTCATTATGGAGCCCCGATGACCGGGCACACACGCCGCGGGGGTCTGCGCACCGACCTGTACGAGCTGCGCATGGTCGAGTCCTATGTCGGCCGCGACATGACGGCGCCGGCCACCTTCAGCTTGTACATCCGCCCGACCCCCGAGCGCCCGTGGTTCGTGGCTCTCGGCGTGCATAGGGTGCTGGAGCTGCTCGCGACCTTTGGGTACGACGCTGACGAGCTCGACTATCTCCGGTCCATCGGCCTCCGGGACGACACCCTGGACTGGTTGTCGTCCTACGAGTTCACCGGAGAAGTGTGGGCGGTGGACGACGGGACCGTCGTCCTCGCCAACGAGCCGATCCTCGAGGTGACGGCGGGGCTGCCCGTCGCTCAGCTGATCGAGACCGCCGTCATCAACCTCGTGCAATTCCCGACGCTGATCGCCACCAAGGGTGCGCGCGTCGCGGCGGCCGCCGGCGGGCGCCCCGTCGTGGATTTCGGCTTCCGGCGCGCGCACGGCCTGGCCACGGGCGTCGAGGCGTCGCTCGCCGCGCACGTCGGCGGGGGCTTGTCGACATCCAACTTGGAGGCCGGCCGGCGCTACGGGCTGCCCGTCCTCGGGACGATGGCGCACTCATTCGTCCAAGCCTTCCCCACCGAGGTGGAGGCCTTCCGCGCGTATGCGAAGGACCATCCGGACGGGACGACCCTTCTCGTCGACACCTACGACACCGTCGAGGGTGTCCGCAACGCGATAGTCGTTGCCGGCGAGCTGCGCTCGCGCGGCGCGCGCCTTCGCGGGATCCGCCTGGACTCGGGCGACCTGGACGAGCTGTCGCGCATCGCGCGTCGGATGCTCGACGACGCCGGCTACCCCGACGTGCAGATCCTCGCATCGGGCGGACTCGACGAGTTCACCATCGCCGCCCTCGTCGACGGTGGCGCTCCCATCGACGCGTACGGCGTGGGCACCGACCTCGTGGTGTCCACGGATCGTCCGGCCGTGGACATCGCCTACAAGCTCGTGGAGTACGACGGGCGCCCCGTTGCGAAGCTTTCACCGGGCAAGGAGACGTATCCGGGAGCCAAGCAGGTCTTCCGCAGCGGGAGCCCCAGCCATGACGTGCTGGCGTTGCGATCGGAGACGCTGCCCGGCACCCCGCTGCTGTCGCCGGTCTGGCGCCACGGCGACGCCCCGGGCGACTTCGACCTCGCCGCGGCGCGGGAGCGCGCATCGGCCGGTGTCGCCGAGCTTCCGGAGGACTGGACGCGGCCCTCGTACGGGTCGCCGACGCCCGTTCCGGGCGTCAGCGACGCCTTGTCCGAGCTCTCCCGGAAGGTGCGCAGCTACCC
>JBOGXL010000466.1:0-4377 GCA_050694575.1 Actinomycetota bacterium
TCATGACGGGCGGACGCACCCTCGGCTGCACGTGTTACTTCACGAAGCGTGTCCTTCCTATCGACGAGATGGAGTCGCAGTACTACCTGCTGCTCTCGGTGCAGGATCTCCCGGGTGTTCTCGCTCAAGTGGCCGCCGCGTTCGGAAGCAACCACATCTCCATCCGTTCGGTGTGGCAGGAGGGATTCGGGGACGAAGCGCAGCTGGTCATGGTCACGCACCGCGGCAAGGAATCGGATCTGCAGGCGACGGTGGACGAGCTCGGCACCCTCGACGTCGTGACCAAGGTCGTCTCCGTACTGCGCGTCGAAGGCGAGGAAGAGTAGCCATGCCCCTGTGGAGGGGCGTCATCGAGGAGTACCGGGACCACCTTCCCGTCTCCGATGCGACCCCTGTCCTCACCCTGCGCGAGGGCGGAACCCCGTTGGTCAAGGCCGAGAACCTGTCGTCGCGGACGGGTCTGGACGTGTACCTGAAGTACGAGGGTGCGAACCCGACGGGCTCGTTCAAAGACAGGGGGATGTGCGTGGCCATCGCCAAGGCCATGGAGGAGGGATCCCGCGCCGTCATCTGCGGCTCGACGGGGAACACGTCGGCATCGGCCGCGGCGTACGCGGCGAAGGCGGGACTGCGGTGTATAGTTCTCGTCCCGTACGGCGGCATCACGCTGGGCAAGCTCGCGCAGGCGCTCGTGCACGGCGGAGAGGTCTTCGAGCTCGAGTGCAACTTCGACGGGGCCCTGGGGATCGCTCGTGACATCGCCGATCGTTTCCCCGTCGCCCTCGTGAACTCCGTCAACCCGAATCGCATCGAGGGACAGAAGACGTGTGCCTTCGAGATCGTGGACGACCTCGGAAAGGCACCGGACTACCACGTGATGCCCGTCGGGAACGCCGGCAACATCACGGCCCACTGGAAGGGCTACTGCGAATACGGCCCTGATCTACCGGTGATGTTCGGCGTGCAGGCCGAAGGGGCCGCACCTCTGGTGACCGGGAAGAAGGTGGACGACCCCATCACGCTCGCGTCGGCCATCCGGATCGGGAATCCCGCCTCATGGGAGGGCGCCGTGAAAGCGATCACCGAGTCGGGCGGTGCCTTCCTCGCCGTATCGGATGGCGAGATCCTCGAGGCGTATCACGTCCTCGCCGAGGAAGAAGGGTTGTTCTGCGAGCCTGCCTCGGCGGCATCCCTTGCCGGATTCTTCAAGCTCATCGAGGAGGAACGGATCGAGCGCGGCAGAACGTGTGCGCTGGTTCTGACGGGCCACGGGCTGAAGGACCCCGACCGGGCCCTCGCCGAGGCGCCGCAGCCCAAGCGGGTTCCCGCCGACCTCCAGACCGTGGCGCAACTCCTCGGCTGGTGACCATCAAGGTCACGGCTCCGGCGTCCACGGCCAACCTCGGCCCGGGCTTCGACTGCCTCGGCGCGGCCCTGTCGATCGGTATCGAGGTGGAAGCCACGGTGATCGAGGCGGGGGACGGGTCGTTTGACTTCGAAGGGCGTGACCCCAGCCCCGGCGTCCAGGGGGAAGAGCTGATCCTGCGCGCGGTCACAGCGGTGGTCGGGGAGGCTCCGCTCTTGGACCTTCGCGTACGCAGCGAGATTCCCATGGGAGCAGGACTGGGCTCGTCGGCCGCAGCTGTAGCCGCCGGCCTCCTCATCGGGTGCGCGCTCGACGCCAAGGCTCCCGAGCCGGACCAGCTGCTCCAGCTCGGCGCCCCCATCGAGGGTCACCCCGACAACGTGGCGGCCGCGCTCCACGGCGGGCTAACCCTCGTCGTCCCCGTCGCCGGCGGTGTCGATGTTCTGCCCTTCCCGCCGACGACGTCGGTACGTCCCTTTATCCTCCTGCCTCGTGAGCGGCTCGCGACCTCCGAGGCCCGGCGCGCCCTGCCCGAGGAGGTCCCGCTGGCCGACGCGATAGCGAACACGTCGCGTACGGCGGGCCTGGTCGCCTTGTTGAGCGGGGCGGTGTCGCCTTCGTCGGATCGTCTGTGGACGTACACCCACGACCTGCTGCATCAGCCCCACCGCGCGGCGCTCATGCCCGAGACGGCGGCGGCGCTGGAACGGCTGCGCGGGGAGGGCGTGCCCGCCGCGATGTCGGGAGCCGGCCCCTCGATCGTGTGCCTCGTTCTGCGGGGCGACGAGGCGGGTACGAGGAAGCTCACGGAGGAGATGGACGGATGGGAGCTGCTCGAGCTGGATTGGGACGCCGACGGTGCGCGCATCGTCCAGAGCTGAACGCATGAGCACACTGACGCAAACGACGGACGTAGGCGAGCTCGCGAAGATCGCCAAGCGGTTGCGCGTGAAGATCATCGAGATGACGGCCACGGCCGGGAGCGGCCACCCCTCGACGGCCCTGTCGTCGGTGGAGATCGTCACGGCCCTGCACTTCTCGCGCATGCGCTGGGACCCACATGATCCGTCGTGGGCGGAACGCGACAGGTTCATCCTCTCCAAGGGACACGGTGTGCCCATCCTCTACGCGGCGTACGCGGAGGCCGGCGCGATCCCGGAGGAGGAGTTGTCCACGCTGAGACGAACGGGTTCCAGACTCCAGGGACACCCCGACCCGGTACGGCTCCCCTTCGTCGAGGCGGCAACCGGGTCGCTGGGCCAGGGCTTGTCGATGGCCGTGGGGCTGGCGATGGCGGCGAAGCTCGACGGCGCGGCGTGGCGCACGTACTGCCTCCTCGGCGACGGCGAGTGCGAGGAGGGCCCGGTATGGGAGGCGGCGATGGTCGCGCCGAGACCCCACGCCAACGGTTACCTCGACAACCTGTGCGCGATAGTGGACTTCAACAAGATCCAGCAAACGTCCTCGGTGGACGAGATCCTGCCGACCCTCAACCCACTTCCGGACAAGTGGCGGTCGTTCTCGTGGCACGTGCTCGAGTGCGACGGACACAGCCTGCCCGAGCTGTTCGCTGCCTTCGACGAAGCCGAGGCCACGAAGGACCGGCCGACGGTCATCATCGCCGACACGATCAAAGGCAAAGGCGTGTCGTTCATGGAGGGCTCGACGACCTGGCACGGCAAAGCGCCCAACGAAGAACAAGCCAGGCAAGCGATAGAGGAGATCCGGAACGCATGAGTGACCGAGCGACCCGCGAGGCCTTCGGCGACGCGCTGATCAGCGTCGGCGAACGGGAGCCCAGAGTAGTGGCGCTCGACGGGGACGTCGCCACGAGCGTGATGACGGCCGAGTTCGGCAAACGTTTCCCGGAGCGCTACTACCAGGTCGGTATCGCCGAGTCGGGGATGATTGGCATCGCCTCGGGCCTGGCCATGGCCGGGAAGATCCCGTTCGTCGCGTCGTTCGGTTGCTTCATCACCGGACGGTTCGATCAGATCCGCATGTCGATCGGGTACAACAGGTCGAACGTCCGCGTGGTCGGGACGCACGTCGGTGTCCAGATCGGCCCGGACGGCCACTCGCAGATGGGCCTCGAGGACGCCGCCCTCATGCGCACCATCCCGAACATGGCGGTGATCCAGCCGGCGAGCGGCATCGAGGCAGAACGCGCCGTCGAATACCTCGTGGACCATGTCGGTCCGGCCTATCTGCGCCTGACCCGCGGCAAGGTGAAGGAGATCTTCGACGACTCGTACCGGTTCGAGTTCGGGAAAGGTGTCCGGCTCCGCGAAGGGAGCGACGCGGCGATCATCGCTTCCGGGGCGACGGTCGAACAAGCCCTCGTTGCTGCGGATCTGCTCGACGGACAAGGCATCTCGGCCGCCGTCGTGAACATCCACACGATCCAGCCGATCGACGTCGATCTGCTGAGAGAGCTCGCCCACGACTGCCGGCGCATCGTGACGGTCGAGGATCACGTTCCGCGCGGTGGTCTCGGGGGAGCGGTGTGCGAGACGCTGGCGGAGGTCCACCCGGCTCCCGTGCTGCGCATCGGGGTGAACGGGTTCGGCGAGTCGGGCGACCCGAAGGAGCTCTACGATCGCTTCGGGCTTTCCGCGCGCCGGATCGCGCAGGCCACGGCCGGTTTCTGCGGGTCGCCGGCCGAAGCGACACTGGCCGTCGAGGGGGTCGTATAGCGGGCCAGCGCGGCGCCCCAAAGTCGTTGCCGAGGTCCTGACCCTGGGATAGGGTGACCGCGGCCGGAAGCGGCCCCCATTCTGATGATCAAGACCGTCCATCTGTCGAAGGTGTACAGGGGTGAAGTCAAAGCCCTCGTCGACGTGAACATCGACATCTCCAAGGGGGAGTTCGTCTTCCTGGTCGGGCCCTCCGGGTCGGGAAAATCGACCCTCACGAAGATCTTCACGAAGGACGAGGAGCCCTCCGAGGGCGAGGTGTTCGTCGCCGGCCGGCCGCTGAACAAGCTGCCCAGGTGGCGGGTTCCCTACCTG
>JBOGXL010000467.1:0-7574 GCA_050694575.1 Actinomycetota bacterium
CGGTCCTTCTCCGCCTGGCACCCTCCGACGGCGATGCGCAGCCCCGTGCGCTGCTTGATCGGCTTGAGCGCTCCGAGGTGACCGTAGAGCTTGTTGTCGGCGTTCTCCCGGATCGCGCACGTGTTGAGGATCGCGACGTCGGCTTCCTCGGGGCCGTCCACACGCACGTACCCGGCCACCTCCATCAAGCCGACCATGCGCTCGGAGTCGTGCTCGTTCATCTGACAGCCGTGCGTCTCGAGATAGAAGGTGCGGACGCTCATGACACCTCTGCGCCTCCGCTCCGCTCCGGCGTGGCCCCGAGCTCGCAGATGATCTCCCACTCTTTCTCCGAGACCGGCTGAACCGACAACCGCTGCCCACGCTGCACCAGCGCCATATCCGAAAGCCCCGGTGTATCCCGGATCTCCGACAACGGAACGAACCTCGCGAACTTCCGGACGAACCGCACGTCGGGCATGAACCACCGAGGCTTCTCCGGCGAGCTCTTCGGATCGAAGTACTTCGAAGCCGGATCGAACGCCGTGAAGTCCGGATACGCGTCGCGCACCACCTCACAGATCCCAGCGATCCCCGGCGGATCGGCACTCGAATGATGAAAGAACGCGAGATCCCCGACCTTCATAGCCATCAAGTTGTTCCGAGCCATGTAGTTCCTCACGCCATCCCAATGCTCGATCCCCTTAACCGCGAGATCGTCGATAGAGAAAGACGAAGGCTCACTCTTGATCAGCCAGTAACTCACCGCCCGATGTTATTGCGGGGGCCGGGGCTCGGCCGCAGTGACTCATGGCAGGCCCGCACCAGGTGATGGTCGACGTGCAAAGTTGCCGGCGACGTGCGGGCCGAATGGTGGAACGAAGGACGAGCCCCGGCCCCCGCGCCTTGCGATACCCCCAACCACCGTAGAAAAGCAGCGGGCCCGCCACTGAGGGCGGGCCCGTGCGGTCATCTAACCGAAGGCTAGCGAGCATACTCCACGGATCGGAGCTCGCGGAGGACAAGGACCTTGATCTGGCCCGGGTACTGGAGCTCCTCCTCGACCTTCTTGGCGATCTCCCTGGCCATGACCTGGGCGGCGACGTCGTCCACCTCGCCCGGCTCGACCATGACCCGGACCTCCCGCCCGGCCTGCATGGCGTAGACCTTCTCGACGCCCTTGAAGGACTTGGCGATCTCCTCCAGCCGCTCCAGGCGCCGGACGTAGGCCTCGAAGCTCTCCCGGCGGGCCCCAGGCCGTGAGCCCGAGATGGAGTCCGCGGCCTGGCAGATGACGGCCTCGATTGTCCGCATCTCGACCTCGCCGTGGTGGGCCTCTATGGCGTGCACCACGGCCGGCGGCTCGCCCAGACGGCGGGCCAGCTCGGCCCCCACGTGGGCGTGGGTGCCCTCCACTTCCATGGCCACGGCCTTGCCGATGTCGTGGAAGAGCGTGCAGCGCTTGGCCAGGTGCGGATCGGAGCCAAGCTCCGCAGCGATCATCGCGGCCAGGTGCGAGGCCTCCACCGAGTGCCGGAGGACGTTCTGCCCGTAGCTGTACCGGAACCGCAGGCGGCCGAGGGCCCGGACGAGCTCGGGGTGCACGTTGGTGATCCCGAGCTCGTTGATGGCCTCCTCGCCGGCGGACTTGATCTCGTTCTCGATCTGCGCCCGAGCCCGCTCGTACTGCTCCTCGATGCGGGCCGGGTGGATCCGGCCGTCGGAGATCAGCGACTCGATGGTGATCCGGGCGACCTCCCGCCGAACCGGGTCGAAACACGACAGGATCACGGCCTCCGGCGTGTCGTCGACGATGAGGTTTACCCCCGTTACCTGCTCGAAGTGCCGGATGTTGCGTCCCTCACGACCGATGATGCGGCCCTTCATGTCCTCGTTCGGCAGCTGCACCACCGAGGTCGAGGACTCCTGGGCCTGCTCGGCCCCCAGCCGCTGGATCGCCGTGACGACGATCTTGCGGGCCCGGCGCTCGGCCTCTTCGCGGGCTTTGGCTTCGAAATCCCGGACGATCGACAGCGCTTCCCGCTTGGCTTCGTCCTCGATCTGCGCGAGCAGCTGGTCGCGGGCGTCCTGCTGCGACATCCCCGCTGCGCGCTCGAGGGTCGTCCTGGCTTCATCGACCTGAGCCGCCGCCTGCTCGCGCAGGGAATCGATGTGCTTCTCCCTGTCCAGGGCCTTCTGCTCCCGGCCCTCGAGCTTGCGCTCACGGGCGTCCAGGGCATCCGATCGAGCGTCGGCGGCTTCCTCCCGCGTCGCGAGCGTCTTCTCCGCGCGCCCGAGGTCGCCACGGAGCTTCTCGGCCTCTCGCTCGGCCTGGCGGCGAAGATCGTCGGCTTGCTGCCGCGCCTTGTCCCGGGCCTGTTCGACCAGCTCTCGCGCTCGAAGCTCGGCGGTCCCGAGCTGGGCTTCGGTGAGTCGCTTGCGGACGAGGAATCCGGCGGTCCCGCCGATGGCCAGGCCCAGAACGACGCCGAGGGTGATCATCTCCATCCCGGCTCCCTCCTTCCTGACGGTGCTGGTCCCACATGCACAAGCGCGCATGCCAAGCACGGAAGGCGGTGCGTACCGGGTGGACGATCCTCGATCAGAACGCGCTTCTACAGCAGCGTTCGCCGAAACCTCTACTGACCTGCGGTTTTATCCGACGGTTCGACTCGTCCACGTTTCTCAGCGCCCGGTCTGTACTTGGTCCTGCCTATGGGCCGATCACTGAAGCCGGTTTTCGCACACGAGCGCTTCCGCGCTCAGGACTATAGTAACGCCCTCGTCCCGGGACCCGGCAACACATCCTCGCCTCCCAGGACCCTCACTTTTATACTGTCCGAACAGCGACCAACCGATCCTGAGGAGGCGATCCCTGCCCCTCGGGCGAAAGGAGACGCAGTATGAAGATGCGACTGACGCTCGCCGTCGTCGTTGTAGGCGTCGGCCTGTGGCCGGCCGGAGCCGCGATGGCTCAGGGCCTGCCGGACGTACCGGGCATCGGGGCCGCCGAGGAAAGTGTGGGCGCGCAGGCGCCGCGCACGCCGCGCGACCCGATCGGGGCTCTTCCCGGCGCGGACGCGCTGCCGGTCAACACCACCCCGGCCCGGGCCGGCACAAGCTCGCCGACCCGCCTCCCGGAGACGGGTGTAGACACAACGGCCCTCGCCCTGGACGCGGTGACGCTCCTCGGAGCCGGAACGCTGCTGCTGGCGATCCGCCGCCGCTGGGCGACGAGCGCTTAGCGGTCCGAGCGCAGGTCACGCTCGACGTCGCGCAGGTGATGCGAGGCGTCGTGCACCGCGTGCCGTAAGAGCCAGCCGGCGTCGACCTCGGAGTCGCCGCTGGTCGCCGTGCGCTTCCAATGCTCCGGAAGCGCACGGTCGGCACGTCGGGCTATCCGCTCGGCGTTGGATCCGAGCTCACCCAGCACCGAAGGCGGGTCGAGCACGTTGTACCCGTGGTCGGTTCCGGGCGGATCCGGCTCCACCGCATCGAACACCGGCCGTGAGCCCTCGAGGGCCTTATTCATCCCCCATCCCACCAGGGCAAGCACGTCACGGGTGTGGGCCGCGTACTCCAGGGGAGACCAGACCAGCGCTTCGGGTCGTTGCCGCAGGCGGTCCTCAGGGACGTCCTTGAGCGCGGCGCGCCATCGCCGACCCATCGATCGCAACGCGGCTACGGCATCCGCCGTGGTCAGAAGCGTCGCGTCGAAGCCACACTCCGCGCAACGCTCGGGCTCCATCTCGTCAGTCTGCCCGAGCGGGCTGGATCACTTCTTCTTCGCTGCCCCCGCCCGTGCGGCCACCGCCTTCACGATGTCCACGTCTTCTTCGGCCGGTAGCTCCTCGGCCGGCGGCGGAACCTCGGACACCGGCGGGGCTTCATCACCGTCGGCCGGCGCCAGCGACGCACGTATGAGCCGCTCGATCTCCTCGAGCACGTCCGGGTGCTCGGTCAGGAAGGCCTTGGCGTTCTCACGGCCCTGACCGATCTGCTCCTCCTTGTAGGTGAACCACGCTCCCGACTTGTGCACTATGCCTTGCTCCACGGCGACGTCCAGGAGCGAGCCTTCCTTGGAGATGCCCTTCGAGTACATGAGGTCGAACTCGGCCGTCCGGAACGGCGGCGCGACCTTGTTCTTCACGACCTTGGCCCGAACGCGGTTCCCGATGAACTCGGTTCCGTCCTTGATCCCTTCGATGCGCCGGACATCCAGACGAACCGACGAGTAGAACTTCAGCGCCCGGCCTCCCGGCGTCGTCTCAGGGTTGCCGAACATCACGCCGATCTTCTCGCGGATCTGGTTGATGAAGATCACACACGTGCGCGACTTGGCAACGCTCGCGGTGAGCTTGCGGAGCGCCTGGGACATCAGCCGCGCCTGCAGGCCCACGTGCACGTCCCCCATCTCGCCTTCGATCTCGGCCCGAGGGACGAGCGCGGCCACGGAGTCCACGGTGAGCACGTCGATCGCACCCGAGCGGATGAGCATGTCGGCGATCTCGAGGGCCTGCTCGCCCGTGTCGGGCTGGGAGACGAGAAGCGAGTCGATGTCGACCCCGAGGTTGCCCGCATAGGCAGGATCGAGCGCGTGCTCGGCGTCGATGAACGCAGCCACTCCGCCCGTGCGCTGGGCTTCGGCGATCACGTGCAGCGCCACCGTCGTCTTCCCCGAGCCTTCCGGGCCGAAGAGCTCCATGACCCTGCCGCGCGGGAACCCGCCGACGCCGAGAGCGATGTCCAGGGCGATCGATCCGGTGGAGATGGCCTCCACGGTGAGGCGCTGGGCGTGGTCGCCCAGCCGCATGATCGCGCCCTTCCCGAACTGGCGCTCGGCCTGGCCGATCGCCATCTCGAGGGCTTTGCCCTTGTCCATCCCCTGGGTCACGCCCTTGCTGCCGTTGCCGTTGTCCATGACGAAACCTCCCTAGATCCCGAGGGGAAGGGCTTCGTCACCGTAGCCGTCCCCACCGACACACGTAGGGACGACCCTATCTCGAACACCTGTTCGTGTCACGGAACTGGGAAAGATCGACCGCGCCCGCCGATGTGCTCGAGCCGGGCTCCCGGGACGATGCGCGAGCCCAAGGGCGGCTCTAGTTGCGAAACGTGACGGAGATGACGCCGGCCGTGGGCACACCGGGGGGCATGCACCGCACCGACTCGGCCGTCAGCACCCGCACGTAGAGCGCCTGCGAACCGGTGGGGATCCCGATACCGCTCGCCGATCCGCAGAAGCGGGGTCCGGCGGCCAAAGGCTCGTATTGCTGGATGAGGAACCGAACGTCTGCGGCCACGACGCGGCCGGAGTCGTCGACTACTTTGGCGTCGAGGCTGCTGCGGGCGGCGCTCGGCACGGCGAACCATCCCCCGCCGGCGTTCATCCACGTCGGCGCTCCGTAGGTCGGCCCGCTGTGCGGCGTCATCTCGACCATGCCGCTCGGGATGCCCCCGTGATATCGCAATGAAGCACTGGTTCCGGCACCCACCGCGCCACCCGAGGCGACCAACGTCGCGGCGACCAACAGCGGCACACTAAGGACTCGCATGCTCATGCCCCTGCCTACGAACCGACGGCGATATCCCGAACGAACCTCGGTCCGCCGATCCGGCCCCAGTCGGTGACGACGCTGCCGTCGCTCAGGTTGATCCGGAGCAGACGGGCGTCGTACTTCCCGTTCGAGGCGAGCGTGGTGAACGAGGCGTACGCGACGTCCGCTCCACCGGACGTACGGATGTCCCATCCGACGAACGGTTCGGTGGACGTCCCGAGATCGGCCACCTTCGTGAGGGCGCCCGTGCTCGTGTTCTGGGTTACGAGATCGTCGGATCCGGCGTCGATGTCGTAGAGCACGGTGGACGTCGCCCCGCCGACGTTGTTCGTGTACGCGGCTCCCGTGACGAACGGGTTCTGCGTCGAGCTCGGATAGTTGAGGTTTCCGTTGACGGCGGCGGCGCCCGTATCCGGATTGACGGCGAGGCTCTGGTCGGCGTCGCTAACCACGCGGATCCGGTCCACGACGGGGTTGAAGTCCACCCCGAACTCCCCGCCCTGCAGCATGACGGAGATCGAGGCGACGAAGCTTGCGGCGCCGCTGCGCGCATCCAGGGTGTACACCTTCCCCGCGCCCGACGACGTCTTCCCTACCCCGTAGAGCGCGCCCGTCGCAGGCCGCACATCGATTCCCACGAGGGACTCTCCCGAGGCGAGCCCGCTCACCTTCTTGTTCCGGAGGATGTCGTCCGGAGTGCCGGAAGCGAAGGTGAGGAGCCGGTTCTGCGTCGTGAGGCCGTACACGGTCACTTCGTGCGCGGCCCGCGCCGGCCCAGCGGCCAAGACCCCGCCCAGAAGGGCGCCGACGATCAACGTACCGAGCAGCTTGCGCATGGCCTGCCTCCCCCTCGCCGTCTGCGAATATCTCCAGGGGTACATGACGGCGAGGCGCCGTCTGTCACAGCGCCGCGCTCGTTACGGCTGCGGGCGTCCGGATTCCTCGAGCACTTGCACAGCCCGCAGGTGAACCTCGTGCGCCACCGGGACGAGCTTCGCCTTCTCCTGCGCATCGAGCTTGCCGACGAGCTCGAGCATCCGCGCGTCGATCGCTTCGATCCGATCGAGCGTCGCTGCGGGGGCCACGGTGTCCTCGCCGCGCTCCGTGCTGCCGACCAGCACACCCAGCCGCAGCATGAGCCCTCGGGCCTCGACCAGCTCCGGCGACTCGATGGGCAAACCGAGCGCGCGCGCCGCTACACGCACCGGCCGCGGGAGGTCCTCGTGGAACACGACACCGGCACCGAAGGCCAGCACGATCGCGGCGGCCGCTATGGCACCGACCGCGAGCCCTAGAGAGACCCTCCGCCTCGAGGGAACCGATCGCCGACCGGGCTCCCCAGCGGAGGCCATCACGCGGACTTCCGCTCGCCGCGCCTCGCTCGGACGCACGTCGGGGGCCAGCGCGCGCCCCAGCTCGGCGAGGAGCTCGTCGTCGGATCCGTACGTCATGCGTGCTCACCTTCCACCATGAGCGCCCGGAGACGGGCCAGCGCTCGTGACTGGGACATCCGGACGGCCCCCGCTCGCTTCCCCAGCACGGAGGCGATCTGCTTCGCGTTCAGCCCGCCGACGACTCGAAGCTCGAGAACCTCCTGGTCCTCGGCGCCCAGGCGGGCAAAAGCGGCGCGCAACGCGGCTCCTTCCTCCCTCGCCAGCACGTAGTCGATGGGCCCCGGCTCCTCGCCGGCCGGCTCGAACCCGGACACGTGCCGAACCCGCCGACGATGGGTCTCCAGGATCACGTTCCGCAGGATCCCGTACATCCATGCGTCGAATCCTCCGCCCCGCCACCGGAAGCGGCCGATCCCCGCGTACGCGCGCGCGACGGCCTCGCTCACCGCGTCGTCGGCCTCTTCACGCGTCGGGACGCGCCGTCGCGCGTAGTCGTGAAGGCGCGGATACGAACGTACGTAGAGCTCCTCCCACGCGTCGGGATCGTGACCCCGAGCGCGTTCAACAAGCGCCCTTAGCTCGTCCAGCCCCGCCACCCCGATCCGTTCATGCTGCGGCCGCCGAGATCGTCACACGCTCGTTC
>JBOGXL010000468.1:0-1537 GCA_050694575.1 Actinomycetota bacterium
ACGCCCAACGCCGTGGCCAGCGTGCGCGGGACGACCTTCGCGACGATCGGGCTGTTCGCGCCGAATTGGTTCTTCATGGGCTTCGACGGCGAGACGATCGTCCAGACGGACGAGGGCGAGCAGTTCACGCTCGGCGAGGACGACTGCGTGCGGGTGTCGGAGGACGGCAAGGTGCGTCGTTGCACGAAGGCCGAGCTCGAGAAGCTGACGGTTGACTTTGTCCTCGTGCAGTGGGCGTATCAAGGCGGCGAGCTGGAGCCGCAAGCATCGGCGTCGCCGTCGGCATCGCCTTCCCCATCGCCCGTGCTCCGGTCGTCCGGCGGGGGTGGTGGCGGCAGCCCGACGACGGCCGAGCCCAGCCCCGCCCCTCGCGGACGCAAGCCGTCGATCAACACGCCGGGCCCGGACGGCAAAGCCGACGACAAAACCGACGAGCCACCGTCTCCCTCGCCGAGCCCGACGGAAGAGCCGACCGAGGAACCCACTCCCACACCGACTGTGTCCGTCTAGATGACTCTCGCCGAGGAGCGTTGCGGGGTGTGTCGTCCGGGAACGCCACACCTCTCGGACGACGAGGCGTCCGCGCTGGCGGCCGAGATCGATCCGGACTGGGAGGTCGTCGGCGGCCACGAGAAGCTCAGGCTGCGCGTGAAGACCTCGGACTTCGGGGATTCCATGTCCCGAGCGGTTCGTATCGGGTTCGTGGCCGAGGCGGAGGGGCATCATCCGGACCTCCACGTCCACTGGGGCAGGCTGGTCGTCGACGTCACCACGCACGCGGCCAAAGGACTCACGCGCAACGATTTCGTCCTCGCCGCGAAGATCGACCGACTCCTCGCCGGAGCCTGAGCTGCCGGCGCGGCCGCGCACCCCGTTCGCCCGGCTGGCGCGCGCGTACGCTGCGAGCCTGGGCGGGGACGCCTTCGTCGCCGTCGCGCTCGCCGGTTCGCTCTTCTTCACGGTCCCGGTAGACACCGCGCGCCCCAACGTCGCGCTGTACCTGCTCGTGACGATGACGCCGTTCGCGATAGTCGCTCCGCTCCTGGGGCCCACGCTCGACCGCGCGCGGACGCAACGGGCGACGCTCGCGGCGTTGTCGTGTCTCGCGCGCGGAGTGCTGTGCGTGTTGATGGCGCGCCACATCGAGAGCCCGTGGCTGTATCCCGAAGCGTTCGGCCTCCTCGTCTTCACGCGGAGCTTCCAGGTGACCAAGTCGGCACTCGTTCCCGTCGTCGTGGCCGAGCCGCACGAGCTCGTGCGCGCGAACTCCCGGCTGACGCTCTCGGGCGTCGTCGGCGGGGTCATCGCCGGGGCCATCGCGCTCGGCGTGCTGCGGCTCGGAGGTCCGACGTGGACGCTCGGCGTCGGCGCTGCGGTCTACTTCGTCGCCACCCGGCTGACCTTCTACGTCCGCGCGACGCGCGGCGACTCCGATGAGGAAGGAGCGGTGGACGAGAGCACCGTGCAACTCGGTGCGGTCCGGCTCGCGTCGATCGCGATGGGCGTCCTGCGGTGGGGGGTGGGTTTCCTCGTGTTC
>JBOGXL010000469.1:0-1533 GCA_050694575.1 Actinomycetota bacterium
ATCGACGTGCTGCTGCACACTCTCGCTCCCATCGCGCCCTACATCACGGAGGAGCTTTGGGAGCGTATAGGCGGGGAAGGATCGATCCACGCCGGCGCCTGGCCCGTCGCCGAAGCGTCGCTGGCCGCGGTCGAACGGGTGACCATGGTGGTTCAGGTCGATTCGAAGGTGCGCGACAGGATCGAGGTGCCCGCCGACGTCTCGGAGGAGCAGGCCGTCGACCTCGCGCGTTCGTCCGACAAGGTGCGTGCGGTGCTGGGCGGCACCGATCCGGCTCGCGTCATCGCTCGGCCCCCACGCTTGGTCAACCTGCTCACCCGCTGAGCGTCGGCGCCTCCTTCTACCATCTCGCGTGAGCTAACACCTCGCCCGTCCTTCCCCTGTTCGAGGAGAAGTGATGGACGACGCCCCCGCACCCAAGCCGCCCGGCCGCCGGGTCATCGTCGGACTCGCCGTGCTCGCGGCCGTCGGTCTGGTCGGGGGGTACGGCGTGGCGATGCGCGCCCGTCCGAAGCCGGCGAGTGTGGCTCTGTCGGCCCCCGACGGGAAGGACGACGAGAAGGGGCGGAAGGTGTTCGTCCACGTCGGAGGCGCGGTCAGGGATCCGGGGCTGTACGGGCTCGCGATGGGTGCCCGCGTGGACGACGCCGTGCGGGCGGCGGGTGGGGTCCTGGAGGATGCCGACCTGGACGCACTCAACCTGGCCGCTCGCGTGAAAGACGGCGAGAAGATCCTCGTGCCGACCGAGAACGGCGACGGGGAGCCGGAAGGCGGCGGTGGCGCACAAGGCGGGTTGCTCAACCTGAACACCGCCGGGCTGTCGGACCTCGATACGCTGCCGGGCATCGGGCCCGCCCTTGCTCAGCGGATCCTCGACTACCGGGAGCGCAACGGTGGGTTCCGATCGGTCGAGGATCTGTTGGAGGTTCCCGGGATCGGAGCGAAGAAGTTCGAGGAGCTCCGTGAGAAGGTAACCGTCTAGATGCCGCCTGTCGTCCTGGCGGCCGGCGCCGTGGCCGTCGGGACGGCCCTGGGGTTGGGGCGCGGCTCACTGGCGAAGCCGCTGACCGTCCTCGTCGTCGTGTCGCTGGTGTCGGCGCTGGCCCTGCGGCGGCGACAGGTTGCCGCGCTCGTGAGTGTGCTCGTCGCGCTGGGGGCCGGGGCCGGCTCGTCGGCGGCCTGGAGGTCGTTGGGCGAAGCGGAGGCGATACTTCCGGCCTTGGCGCGGCGTGACGTGCTCGCCGAAGCCTGCGGCGTCGTCCGGTTGCGACGCGCGAGGTCGGTGGAGATCCAGGCGGAGACCGTCGAATCGGCCGGCGGAGCGTGGACGACGCGCGAGCCGTTGCGCGTCGGCGGAACGAAGGCGCGGGGACGATTGCCCGGCGAGCGACTGTGCGCCCGCGGGCCGCTGGTGCCGCCGCGTCCGGGCCGAGATGAAGCGCCCCTGCTCGCCGCTCGGGATGTCCGTGTGCAGGGAGGGGGCTCGCGGATCCGGTTGGCGGCGGCGAGCGTCCGGCGTGAGTTCTCCCAAGC
>JBOGXL010000470.1:0-2099 GCA_050694575.1 Actinomycetota bacterium
CTCCTCGGCTGCCGCGAAAGCACCGGCGATGCCGTCTGGGGTCGATACGTCGCCGTGCGCGAGAAGTGCGTCGCCGCCGGCGCCCTCGATGTCGACGACGGTTCGCTTGGCGCCGTCCTCATCGGCTCGATAGTTCACGGCTACGGGCCAACCGTCCGAAGCCAGCCGAAGAGCTATCGCCCGGCCGATGCCGCGGGACGCGCCGGTGACGAGAGCGACTCCGTCCCTCATGCTCTGCCCCAACGAACGAGCCCCGCCGCCCACGAGAACCCCGCCCCGAAGGCCACGAGGACCACCTGCATACCCTCGCGCAACCGCCCACCGGACATCGTCTCGTGCAGCGCGATGGGGATCGACGCCGCGGATGTGTTCCCGTACCGCTCGATGTTCTGGACCATCTGATCGTCTCGGAGGCCGAGGCGTTCCTGCACCGTCCGGATGATCCGAGCGTTGGCTTGATGCGCCACGACCAGATCGATCTCGTCCAGAGGCGTGTCGCCGCAGACGTCGCGCGCGGCCTGCGTCATGCGGTCGCACGCGTGCTTGTACACGTCCTGTCCCTTCATGCGGATGGAGTGGCCGTGATCCGCGACGGTCTGGGCGTCGGCCGGATTCTGCGAACCACCGGCCGGGACGTGCAGGAGATCCCACCGCTCGCCTTCACAACCGATGACGAACGGACCGACACGCGTTCCGTTATCCGAGGGTCCGATGACCACGGCACCGGCGCCATCGCCGAAGAGGACGGCTGTTCCTCGATCCGCATAGTTCGTCACTCGGCTGAGCGTATCGGCGCCGGCGACGAGGACATGGCGGGCGAGTCCAGATTCCACGGCGCTCGTCCCCATCGCGAGCGCACAGATGAATCCGGTGCATCCGGCGTTGAGGTCGAAGGCACCGGCTCGGCCGGCTCCCAGCGCGGCCTGCACTAGTGGAGCCGATCCGGGCACGGGCATGTCCGGTGTGCAGGTGGCGACGATGATCAGGTCGAGATCGTCGGGCGTCAGTCCCGCATCCTTCAGGGCGTGAGCTCCCGCTGCGGTCGCGAACGTCGCGGTCGCCTCGTCGGGCGCGGCGATGCGTCGCTCCTCGATCCCCGTCCGCGTGCGGATCCACTCGTCGGTCGTGTCGAACATCTGCTCGAAGTCCTGGTTCGTCAGTACGCCGTCGGGGACGGCCATCCCTATGCCGAGGAGAGCTGCGCCCGGCATCAGAGCTCTCTGAGGTGGACGAGGGGCGCGCCCGGCCCCACGCGCTCACCGTCCCGCGCGAGGAAGGCCAACACCCATGCGTCGCACGGAGCCAAGACCTCCACCGAGCTCGAGCCGGATTCGACGACACAGATGACCTCACCGGCGCGAACGACCTCCCCCTCGGTCGTGTACCTGCGCGACGGACTCATGACGAGGCGTCCATGTTCGGGCGACACGACGATCCTGTCGGGCAGGTCTGTCAACGCCGTCTCGGCCGCAACCTGGTGGATCGTCATTCGGCGCCCTCCGATGTCGTGACGAGCAAGTCATCGAGCGTGCGTATCTCGGCCCCCTTGACGATGCGCCTCGTCAGTCCGGCGACGACGCGACCCGGGCCGAGATCGCAGAAGACCGAGCCGTGCCGGGCAGCAACCCCCTCGATGGTCTCGCGCCACCGCACCGGTGATGTCAACTGATCGATGAGGACGGCCCGGATCTCGTCGCCCGTCCGCACCGGAGCGGAGGTGGTCGGCGACCACACCTCGAAGCGCGGCGGCTCGAAGGACACCCCGTCGAGCGCAGCCTGGAGGCGTTCGGCGGCCGGGCGCATCACGGGTGAGTGGAAGGCGGCGGAAACGTCGAGGTGCCGGCTCACGGCGCCGGCCGCGGCGAGGGCTTCGATCGCACGCTTGAGCCCGGCGACCGGACCGGAGACGACGAACTGCCCGGGTCCGTTCTCGGCGGCCAAGGCGACGCCCTCCCGAGCGCAGATGCGATCGACAACTTCGCGATCGACGCGCATGACCGCCGCCATGGCACCCGGAGTGGATCGCCCCGCTTCGTCCGTCGCTTCCGCTCTGACGCTGATGATCCGGAGGGCGTCGGTCAGCGACACCGCTCCGGCGC
>JBOGXL010000471.1:0-12390 GCA_050694575.1 Actinomycetota bacterium
TCGACCGCCTGACGCACCTCCGCCGCCTGTCGGCGCTGGGCCCCGGTGGTCTGTCGCGTGAGCGCGCCGGCGTCGAGGTCCGCGACGTCCACCCCTCACACTACGGACGGATGTGCCCGATCGAGACGCCGGAGGGTCCGAACATCGGTCTCATCGGCTCCCTCGCGAGCTTCGCGCGGGTGAACGACTACGGCTTCATCGAGACGCCGTACCGCAAGGTCGAAGGTGGCCGGGTAACCGAGCAGATCGACTACTTGACTGCCGATCGCGAGGACAAATACGTCATCGCGCAGGCCAACGCGGCTCTGGACGAGACGGGACGGTTCACCGACGACCACGTCCTGTGCCGGTCCCGCCGGGGCGAGGTCGTGTACGTCGAGCCCGACCGCATCGAGTACATGGACGTCTCGCCGCGCCAGATCGTCTCGGTGTCGGCGTCCCTCATCCCGTTCCTCGAGCACGACGACGCACCGCGAACCCTGATGGGCTCGAACATGCAGCGTCAGTCTGTCCCGCTGCTCCGCAGCGAGGCCCCGCTCATCGGTACGGGCGTGGAGACGCGCGCCGCCGCCGACGGCGGCGACATCCTCCTGTGCGAGAAGGGCGGGACGGTCAAGGAGGTGTGCGCCGACTTCGTGACGATCACGGAGAAGGACGGTCAGGAGCGCGCCTACTACCTGAACAAGTTCGACCGCTCGAACCAGGGCACGTGCATCAACCAGCGCCCCGTCGTGAACGAGGGCGACAAGGTGTCCGAAGGCCAGGTCCTGGCCGACGGCCCGTGCACCGATGCCGGCGAGCTCTCACTCGGCCGCAACTTGCTTGTCGCCTTCATGTCCTGGGAGGGCCACAACTACGAGGACGCGATCATCGTGTCCGACAGGCTGGTCCGCGACGACGTCCTGACGTCGATCCACATCGAGGAGCACGAGGTCGAGGCGCGCGACACCAAGCTCGGCCCGGAAGAGATCACCCGCGACATCCCCAACGTCTCCGAGGAGCTCCTCAAGGACCTCGACGACAGGGGGATCGTCCGCGTGGGAGCCGAGGTCAACCCCGGCGACATCCTCGTGGGCAAGGTCACGCCGAAGGGCGAATCCGAGCTCACCCCCGAGGAGCGCCTGCTGCGTGCGATCTTCGGTGAGAAGGCGCGCGACGTGCGCGACACATCGCTCAAGGTCCCGCACGGCGAGTCCGGCACCGTCATCGCGGTGACGGTCTTCACACGCGAGGGCGGAGACGAGCTTGCGCCCGGTGTGAACCAGCTGGTTCGGGTCTACGTCGCGCAGAAGCGGAAGATCTCCGACGGCGACAAGCTCGCCGGACGCCACGGGAACAAGGGCGTCATCGCGAAGATCCTTCCGCTCGAGGACATGCCGTACATGGCCGACGGTACGCCCGTCGACATCATCCTCAACCCGCTGGGTGTGCCGTCCCGGATGAACCTCGGGCAGATCCTCGAGACACACCTCGGTTGGGTCGCGCACACCGGCTGGCACTTCGACTCGACGCCCCGGTGGATGCAGGGCATCGGCTGGACGGACGAGCACGCATCGCTTCCCGGCGGCCAGCGCATCGCGTCGCCGGTGTTCGACGGTGCGCGTGAGGAAGAGATCCGAGACCTGCTTACGCACGCGCTCGACCCGGGACTGCATGGTTCCTCGGCGACGGTGAATGCCAGGCTGGTGGACGAGCACGGACGCGCGATCCTGTGGGACGGCCGGACGGGAGAGCCGTTCGACTACCCGATCTCGGTCGGCTACGTCTACATCCTCAAGCTTCTCCACCTGGTGGACGACAAGATCCACGCACGCTCGACGGGACCGTACTCGATGATCACCCAGCAGCCGCTCGGCGGTAAGGCGCAGTTCGGCGGCCAGCGCTTCGGTGAGATGGAGGTCTGGGCGCTCGAGGCCTACGGCGCCGCCTTCGCGCTCCAAGAATTGCTCACGGTGAAGTCCGACGACGTCCTCGGCCGCGTGAAGGTCTACGAGGCGATCGTGAAGGGGGAGAACATCCCCGAGCCGGGCATCCCCGAGTCGTTCAAGGTGCTCATCAAGGAGATGCAGTCGCTGTGCCTGAACGTCGAGGTGCTCTCGGCAGAGGGCAAGCAGATCGAGGTCAGGGAAACCGACGAGGATTACCGCGTGCAGGAGGAGTTGGGGATCGACCTGTCGCGGCCCGAACGCGCGAGCGCTGGAGAGGAGCTGTGACGACGGGCGACGCGCGTAGCGCGGCGCCCAGCGAATCAGAAGAGGAAAACAGCCAATGACCGAATCGACGCAACGAGTCCAGGACGTCAACGAGTTCGATCAGCTTCGGATCGGGCTGGCTACGGCCGAGCAGATCCGCATGTGGTCCAACGGCGAGGTCCGGAAACCGGAGACGATCAACTACCGGACGCTCAAGCCGGAACGGGACGGCCTCTTCTGCGAGCGCATCTTCGGTCCCACGAAGGACTGGGAGTGCGCGTGTGGGAAGTACAAGCGCGTCCGGTTCAAGGGCATCATCTGCGAGCGCTGCGGTGTGGAAGTCACACGCGCGCGCGTCCGCCGCGAGCGCATGGGCTCGATCGAGCTCGCCGCGCCTGTCGCCCACATCTGGTTCTTCAAGGGCGTCCCGTCGCGCCTCGGGTATCTGCTCGACTTCGCGCCGAAGGACCTCGAGAAGATCATCTACTTCGCCTCGCACGTCGTGACGTGGGTGGATACCGAGAAGCGCCAGCGCGACCTCCCCAAGCTGGAGGCGCAGCTCAACCGCGAGAAGGAAGAACTCAACGCCGAGGCCGAGACCGCGCGCCAGAAGCGACAGAAGGATTACGAGAAGGCGCTGCGCGAGCTCGAGAAGCAGGGCGCGAAAGGCACGCCGCTGCGCGCGCGCAAGCGCGAGTTCGACGCGGCCATCCGCGAGATCGACAAGCGCGTCACCGCACGGATCGAGCTCATGGACCGCGCGTGGGAAGAGTTCTCCAAGCTCACGCCCAAGCAGCTCATCGCCGAGGACATCTGGCGTCAGCTGCGCGACACCTACGGCGAGTACTTCCGGGGTGGCATGGGGGCCGAGGCCATCAAGGACCTCCTGCGCGGTCTCGACCTCGACAAGGAGGACAAGAGCCTCAAGTCGACCATCAAGGAGAACAAGGGCCAGCGCCGGATCCGCGCGATCAAGCGGCTGAAGGTCCTCGAGTCGCTCACGTCTTCCGGCAACCAGCCGGCGTCGATGATCCTCGACGTCATCCCCGTGATCCCGCCGGACCTGCGTCCGATGGTGCAGCTCGACGGCGGCCGCTTCGCGACCTCCGACCTCAACGACCTCTACCGGCGCGTGATCAACCGGAACAACCGGTTGAAGCGACTGCTCGACCTCGGCGCGCCCGAGATCATCGTCAACAACGAAAAGCGGATGCTGCAGGAGGCCGTCGACGCGCTCTTCGACAACGGCCGTCGCGGTCGTCCGGTCACCGGGCCGGGGAACCGTCCGCTCAAATCGCTCTCCGACATGCTCAAGGGCAAGCAGGGCCGGTTCCGTCAGAACCTGCTCGGCAAGCGCGTGGACTACTCGGGCCGGTCGGTCATCGTCGTCGGCCCCGACCTGCACCTCCACCAATGCGGCCTTCCGAAGGTCATGGCGCTCGAGCTCTTCAAGCCGTTCGTCATGAAGCGCCTCGTCGACCAGGGTTTGGCGACCAACATCAAGTCGGCCAAGCGCATGGTCGAGCGCGCGCGCCCGCAGGTGTGGGATGTGCTCGAGGAAGTGATAGCCGACCACCCGGTGCTCCTCAACCGCGCACCAACGCTTCACCGTCTCGGCATCCAGGCCTTCGAGCCGATGCTCGTCGAGGGCAAGGCGATCCAGATCCACCCGCTCGTCTGCCACGCCTTCAACGCCGACTTCGACGGCGACCAGATGGCCGTGCACGTGCCGTTGTCGCCGGAGGCTCAGGCCGAAGCGCGACTGCTCATGCTCGCAACGCGCAACGTGCTGTCGCCTGCGCACGGACGCCCGACCGTCACGCCGGTGTACGACATGATCCTCGGCGCCTATTACCTCACTAACCTCATCGAGGGCGTCCCCGGTGAGGGCACGGCCTTCGGGTCGGCCGACGAGGCGATCCTCGCCTTCGAGTCCCAGGACGCGAAGAACCCGTGGCTGCACCTGCACGCGAAGGTCAAGGTGCGCACGAAGCGCCCTATCTCGGGTGCGCCCGGTCAGGGCATCGACCCGAAGGGCTCCAACGGCACGCACATCATCGAGACGAGTGTCGGCCGCGTGATGTTCAACGAGGTTCTGCCCGAGGACTTCCCGTTCGTGAACGACCAGATCGGGAAGAGCGAGATGGGTCGGATCACCGACCAGCTCATCACCAACTACGACAGCACGAAGATGGCCGCCGGCCTCGACGGCCTGAAGTCGCTGAGCTTCCGCTGGGCTACTAAGTCGGGCGTGACGTTCGCGCTCGACGACGTGGCCGTCCCGCCCGAGAAGCCGAAGATCCTCGATCGCTACGAGAAGGAAGCCGAGAAGGTAGAGCAGCAGTACGCCCGCGGTCTCCTCACAGACGACGAGCGTCGACAGGAGCTCATCGAGATCTGGATGAAGGCCACCGACGAGGTGACCCACGCCATGACCGCGAACTTCGACCCGATGAACTCGATCGCCGTCATGTCCAACTCGGGCGCGCGAGGCAACATCGATCAGGTCAGGCAGCTCGCCGGTATGCGCGGACTCGTCGCCAACCCCAAGGGCGAGATCATCCCGCGTCCTATCAAGTCGAACTTCCGCGAAGGCCTCACCGTCCTCGAGTACTTCATCTCGACGCACGGTGCCCGTAAGGGTCTGGCCGACACGGCTCTGCGCACGGCCGACTCGGGCTACCTCACCCGCCGGCTGGTGGACGTCTCGCAGGAAGTGATAGTGCGCGAGATCGACTGCGGCACGGACAAGGGGCTCACCATCCCGACGGCCGAGCTGCGCAACGACCACGACTGGGACGCGCGCGTGTTCGGACGCGTCCTCGCCGAGCCGATCAAGGACGGGCGCGCGACCATCATCAAGAAGGACACAGAGATCGGGCGCGACGAGCTTCCGATCGCGCGGGCCCAGCAGGTCGAGGAGATCGTCATGAGGTCCGTCCTGACGTGTGACTCACGCACCGGCGTCTGCGCTCGCTGTTATGGAACCAACCTCGCGCTCGGTCGCCTCGTCGACATCGGCGAAGCGGTGGGCATCATCGCTGCGCAGTCGATCGGGGAGCCGGGCACGCAGCTCACGATGCGGACGTTCCACACGGGTGGTGTTGCAGGTATCGACATCACGCACGGTCTGCCGCGCGTCATCGAGCTCTTCGAGGCGCGGCACCCGAAGGGTGCGTCCGAGCTGGCCGAGATCTCCGGCAAGGTCTCCATCGAGGAGAAGGAGAAGGCCCGTGAGATCGTCATCACGGGGTCGGACGGCGAAGAGGTCCGCTACATGGTTCCGCGACGCGTCCGCCTCCGCTTCGGCGACGGCGACGACATCGCGGCCGGCGAGCAGCTGTTCGAAGGTGCCGCCGATCCGAAGGAGATCCTCAAGATCCGCGGTATCAACGCCGTCCAGCGGTACCTCGTCACGGAGGTGCAGTCGGTGTACACGTCGCAGGGTGTGACCATCCACGACAAGCACATCGAGCTGATCGCCAAGCAGATGCTGCGGCGCGTGTCGGTCGTCGAGCCCGGGGACACGGACTTCCTGCCCGGGCAGCTCGTCGATCGTGTGACCTTCCAGGCCGAAAACGCGCGCGTCGTCGAGAAGGGCGGCGAGCCCGCGCGAGGCCGGCCCGAGCTGATGGGGATCACGAAGGCCGCGTTGGCCACCGATTCGTGGCTCGCGGCGGCCTCCTTCCAGGAGACGACGCGTGTCCTCACGGAGGCGTCGCTCTCCGGCCGGACCGACCCGCTGCTCGGCCTCAAGGAGAACGTGATCATCGGCAAGCTCATCCCGGCCGGGACGGGCATGCGCCGGTACCGGTCGGTGAAGGTCAAGCCGCTCGTCGAGGCCCCGGTCTTCGAGGAGCACGTCGACGAGGAGCTTCTGTCCGATGCGGGCGCCATCGCCGAGCTCCAGCAGTACGAGGACGACGACGACGAACACCACGCGCCCGAAGCAGCCGTGGCGCCGGAACCCCACGCCGAGGAACCGGCCGAGGCGGAGGCGTCCGTCGAGGCGTAGGGACACTACACTCGAAAGTCGAGAGGGCCGCGAGTTGCTCGCGGCCCTCTCCCGTACCCCTCCCCCTACCCCCTCCCCCAGGACTTCGCCGACGAGGGGTGGCGTGTTCTTCCTGGTGGAACGTTGCCGGGGGCACTAGGGTTCGCGCGTGCCCGGAAAGACCTTCCGCGAGATCGTCGAGTCAGTCACCGGCTCTCGGCGCGAGCTGCGTGGGAGCGTGAAGCTCCGCGGCGCGCTCGAGACCTTCGCGGTGCCGGTCGAGGGCCGGATCGCTCTCGACGTCGGGGCCGCGACCGGGGGGTTCACATCGGTCCTGCTCGAGCGCGGCGCGGCGAAAGTCTACGCCGTAGACGCTGGGCACGGTCAGCTGCTGGGCTCCCTTCGGCAGGATCGGCGTGTTGTGAACCTCGAGGCCACGAACATCGCCGATCTCAGCGAGGAGCTCGTCCCGGACCCGATCGAGGTCGTTACGATCGACGTCTCCTATCTCTCGCTGACCCAAGCGGCGCGGCAGCTGCATCGCGTGTCGCTGGCCGACGGCGCCGACCTGATCGGCCTCGTGAAGCCGATGTTCGAGCTCAGGATGGCCAACGCCCCGACGGACCGCGCGTTGTTGGATCAGGCTCTCGATCGTGCGGTCGACGGAGTCGTCGCCAGTGCTTGGAAAGTCGTCGCATCGATGGATTCGCTCGTCCCCGGAGCCAAAGGGGCGCCTGAACTCTTCGTCCATGCACGCTGGGGCGAGTCCCGAGCTTGATCATTCCGAGGCGGCGCGACGCGCGGCTTGCGACGCGAGTTCGGCTCGAGACGACACTCCTAGCTTCGCGAAGATGTGCGCGATGTGCGTTTGAAATGGTTCGGGGAGAAACGAAGAGCCGGTCGGCTATCAGACGGTTCGATAGCCCTTCGGCGACAAGGGGCACGACGCGTTCCTCTGTTTTTCGTCAGGCTTTCCCAACCACTAGCCGGCCGCTTGCGGTTACCGCGGCGACCTCGCCTGAACCCGAGATCGCGAAGCGTTGCCTCCACTCGGGAGATGTCCCGGAGGGCTTCGAGCTTCTCGTACAGACCGAGAGCTTCCTCAAGCAGGTCGCGCGCGTCCTGAGTCTGTCCCGCTCGACCGAAGGCGGCGCCAGCCTCCTCCAACACCGACGCTCGATCCAGGATGCGCGGACTCCTCCGGTACGCCGCAACCGCAGCAGTCCACGCGGCGACATCGGGCTCGACGAGGGCGCGGCTCCGCAGTGCGCTCCCGACCAACCATGGGGCGTTCTCATGTTTTGTCGGTGGTCGGGCGCAGCTCTGAGGTTAGGAACCTCACGATCGAGGGAACGACCGCCCCCGGAGAGATGCTGCCGTGCATCTTCGAGGGCCGCTACGGCATCACCTTCGCCGACGGGAGCCACGACAAGGGCGACGTCGTGGCGGCCGTCCACCAGGTGCCCGACTCCGACGCCCCCTCGTTCGAGGGGAACTGGCAGGGCAGCGCGCGGGCCCTCGGCAACCCGGAGATCGTTCCCGTGGATGCGTGCTTCTCCCAGGACCGCCAGGGCGCCATCGGCGGGCGGATCGATTCGCGCGAGAACTTCATCCGTACCTTTGACGTGGCCGGGCCAGGCGGTCAGTGACGGCGAAGGCGGCCTCCTGCTCGTCGGCGGAAGCGATGACGCGCTCATCGCTGCGGACCTGCGTCTGTCCACCACGAAAGGGGGCCGGCAGCTGGAAGGCACGTATCGGTTGCGGGGGGCGACCGGCGACGAGGAAGGAATCATCGTCTGGACGCAGCCGAACCCCCAATGAGCGATCGGTCGAGCTACGGACGGTCCGTGGGGACCATGTCGAATCCTTCAGCGTGAGCCGCGTCCCACAGTCGCCAGTCCCAGCAGGCGAACCGGACCTCGGCCGGTTTTCGTCCGGCGAACTCGAAGGCCGAAGCGAGATGGACGGCATCCGAGCCTCGGAGGAGGTGAGCCTTCGTGAGCTCGCCGGCAGCAAGCCGAAGAGCGTCGTCGAACTCGATGCTGGCGATGTCACCCCATCGTGCGTCGAGCTCGCGACGAGCTCTGCGAACCGATCTCTGGGCGAGGTAACCCTCCCGGAACAACCGGGAAAACGCCGACTGGCACTCGACATAGCCGAGAGGTGAGGCGGCGACGGGTGCTTCGTCGAACAGTGTGACCACAACCTCACGCCCTGCTTCTTCAAGGAAGGCCTTGACGAGCGCGCTCGAATCCAAGTACGCCCTCAGCGCCTGTCCTCACTGATGATGTCGGAGGCAAGAGGCGCACCGGGCTTGGGCCGCACCGGGCTCGCGGGTGCTACGAAGCGTTTGCCGGACCAGCGCAGCTTCCCCTCGGCGATGAGCTCGGCGATGTCCGCAGGGATGCCTGCCGGAATGATCTTGGCTACCGGCTCGCCACGGTCCGTGACCTCGATGATCTCCCCCCGCCGGACGCGCTTGAGGTAACGGCTGAGCCCGTTCTTCAGCTCCCGAATGCCTACGGTGGCCATGTGGCCACATTAGCAGAGAATAAGGACACATTGGGATCGGCTCCGCACCCTTCAGTGCGGCGGGCGGCGAGCGCCTGGTCGCGATGGGGTGGCGGTTTTGATGTTTTAATGTTGATGTCGTGACATTTAAGCGCACTCAAGTGTATCTCGACCCCGAGGAACACCGGATGCTGGCCGAGGAAGCGGCTCGGCGAGGTACCTCGCTGACCGGTTTGCTGCGGGAGATCGTTGCGGCCTGGGCCCGGCGCAGCGTCCCCCCCTCCAACGGATTCGGCTCGCTGATCGGGCTCATCCAGGAAGGCGAACAGACGGACATCGCCCGGCTCGAGGACGCCTACAAGAAGGAGGCGCGAGACGCTTCCCTGGCCCGCGAGATGGCCCGCCCCGCCGATTGACCGTCTTCGTCGATACCGGGATCCTTTTCGCGGCGACAGCGGCTCGGGACCGGTCACACGGCCGGGCCGCGGAGGTCCTTGACGGCTTGGGGGCGGTGGCCGCCTTCACAACCGACCACGTCGTCGTCGAGACGTGGGGGCTGCTCGAGGCGCGATTCGGGCGATTTCAGGCGATGCGCTTCTGGTCGAGCCTTCGGCACACATCCCTGCGGCTGGAGTCGGTCGGCCTGCCCGATCTGGAGCGCGCTCTGGGCATCGCCGAGACGTGGCCCGACCAGACCTTCGACATCGTGGACTGCACGAGCTTCGCGGTGATGGAGCGCATGGGTTGCCGGCGAGCGGCGACGTTCGACAGCGACTTCGCCGTATATCGCTTGGGCCCGGATCGCCGTTCAGCCTTTGAGATCATCGCGTAGGCCGAGAACACAAGACTGCCCGAGAGCCGTGCGTGCGCCTTCGTGACCACCGCGGAGTCAGGGCTTCTGGCCGTGGCTGTCCGGAAGGGCGATAACGGAGACGCTCTCCGACCTCGCCGCAGCGGCGAGAACGGGGTCGGACGTCGCGATGCTTTCGCCCTCGGTCGCCGACGCGAGAAGGATGCAGTCGGCGAGAGACAACTCCGCGTCCTTCCGCCGGTAGTGGCGGGCGCGCACGTCGGCGGCTCGCCACGCCTCGACCTCGCCCACCGACCGCACGACGATCACCTCGGTGAGGAGCGCCGAGACCACCTCGGCGATCTCGCCGGCCGGCAGTCCGTGGAGCCGCTGGAGTTGATCGAGGACCTCGGTGAGATTGACCGAGCTGATAGAGCATTCGCCGCCGCGGAGGATCGACATGACGTGGTCGGCCGCCGGTTCGTTCAGCAGATACGCGAGCAGAGCGTACGCGTCGAGGAGGATCACGCCCGGCGCCGGTTCTCGGCCCGCCGCTCTTCATCACGGGCGCGCTTGCGGAGGGCCTCAGGGCTTGTGGGGATCCGATCGAGGAGAGCACCACGCGCCGCGGCGATCGGGTCGTCGGGGGCAGGGCGGAGGATCAGATGAGTGCCGTGATCCTCGGCCACCACCGTCTGTGTTCTCCATCTCTTGCGCACCGCTGCGGGCAAGGATACCTGGCCCCCGGATGATATCTTGAGACGCTTCATGGCCATGAGAGTTTACCATGAAGTCTCCGTGGGCGGACGCCGTCCGACGTGCGAACTGAGGGCTCGCAGGAGCGGGGCGCCATCTTCGGGTGGCGAGCGCGTGTTCATCTCAGACCGTGCAGACCCATTTTCGCGCACATCTTCGCCAAGACCGGTTGCGCGACGAGGTCCGAGCTGGCCGCCGAGGCTGGGCGGCGGGTCAGGTAGGAAGTCGGTCGTCGACGGCCGAGGGCAGGAGCTCGTAGAGGGCCCGCATGAGATCCAGCCAGCCCGTGAACGGCTGTCCGGGATCGCGAGAGCCAGACGGCCGGCCACCTTCGCCGCGGAGCACCCGGCCGCTGGGTGGGTCGGTCGACTCCAGCGCGATGCGGATCTCCACATCGCGATCTTCGCCGGGCCGATGCCGCTAAACATTCGCCACCTGGCGGATGTTTCGGCGACCGCACGGAGCCAAGCTCTTGCTCGTTGGATACAGACGCAACACGAAAGGGTCACCTCATGACCAAGAGATCGATGAGGCGCAACGCCAGACGAAAGTCGGGCTGGCGGGCACCGGATGCGCCGCTCGAGCACCATTCTCACGGCTCTCTTGTTTGTCGCCGTCTGCGCCTGCGGATTTGCCCTTATCTGGGCCTGGCTCGCGGGCTGGCGCCTCGAGGTCATCGCGACACCCAGCATGGAACCAACGGTTCCTCGCCAATCCATTGCCGTTGTGGTCCCGATCGTGGCGCGCCACGTTCAAGAGGGCGACGTGATCTCCTTCCGAGATCCCTCAGATCGGAGGCGCGGCAGACTTCATCGCATCGTCGAGGTGGTCGACCGGCGAGAGTCGCAAGCCGCCGGCATCTACTTCCGAACTCAGGGCGATGCCAACGCAACCGCAGATCCACTCCTCGTTCCGGACGACGATCTACGCGGGCGAATGCGATGGCACGTTCCGAAGCTCGGAGCAGTTGCATGGGTCCTGCGTCCACCCATCGGGCTCTTGGTCTTGCTCGGCGCTCCAGGCGTGGCGCTCGTCGTCGGCGAGCTGCGGCGACGCTCGCCCGCCCGCGTCAGTTCCGAGGAACCTCACTCAATGCCGACTCTGTCTCGAAGCGAGTGCGAGCTTCTGGCGTGCATGTAAACGAGGCGCAGATGTCAGTGATTTCAGGCCCAACTGGCGGTTTGGAAAGGAACGTGCCTCCCGAGGCGCCGATCCACGTTGAATGCGAAGCGGCGATTACCGGCGACACAACAGACAGGAGGTCGAGATGAGAGACGAAGCAAACATCCGCAGCCGCGTGTACCGTCGCGCGGCGCTCGGCGTTGTCGCCACCGTCATGGTGGCCGCGGGATCTGTGGCCGGCCTAGCCGTCGCGGCGGATTCCAGGCTCACCCAAGCAGACTCAGCCCTCGAAACAGCGAGGGCCCTTGTGGACGCATCCGAATGCGGCTCGTGCAGCGAGCAAAAGCAGCGCACATTCGACCGATACCGCCAGCGGGCCATAAGCTTCATCGACAGGGCTCGGGCCGAGATCGCGTCCGCAAAGGCAGAGGCGGACGCACCGTGAGCCCACGCGGGCGGTGGAGAAGCGGCGAAGGCAGGAGTGTCAGCGCTTAGTCGTGACTAAGCCGAGGGCGTGAACGACTCGCCTCCAGCCGTGTCGCAGCGATGTGCAGTGCGACCGCAAGCGACCCTGCGGCGACCGCCGCGGGCGCGGCGAGGTGCCGTGGCGGCGCGCCGTACGGGAGCTCGTCGCTGCGCAGTCGTCCCGACGTGTCGACCATCGCCGCAACCGCGCCGACGGCCATCCGTGAGGACGTCGCGAGGGCGGCCCACGTCGCCTAGCGACGCCGGCGCCAGAGCCCGCGGCAGATTGCGAACGTCCAGCCGAGCAGGATGACCAACCCAAAGCCGAGCAAGACGGCTCCAAACTCTCCCATGCCGCCACCGCCACTGATCGAGAAGTACCAGGCGGCCGTGATTGTGGCGTCGACGAGGAGAATGAGGGCGATAGCTGGTGCCGGGCGGCGGCGATCCACGGACCGATCCTGACACTTGGAGCGATTGACGGTAAGCTGTTTTCGCTGGTAGCGTCACCTTTCGCGCCTGGCGCGTTTTTGGCGCCGGGCGTTCGTGTGTGACCGGCC
>JBOGXL010000472.1:0-5949 GCA_050694575.1 Actinomycetota bacterium
CCGACTACCTGAACACGCTGGGACGAGGCGAAGCGCTCATCTTCGATTGGGTCGCACTCGAAGACTCGATCCCGGTCGAGGTTCGGACCGGCCTTCCACCTCTTCGCGCCGAGTCGACGGGCAAGCCTCAGTGCCGAGATCGCGTTCGGACGACGCCGGGCGGTGCTCCCATCGGCGTGTTCGAGCAGCGGGCGAAGGCGACGCCCTCGGGGCCGTTCGGTGAGTCGACGTTCCGCTTGGCAAGCTTCGCCGTGCCGGGAGCCTTCGACGTCGCAAGCGCCGAAGCACACTCGACGGCCGGCATCGTCAAGGACGAGGTTCGCGAAGCAACCGGTGTCACCGAGATCGGAAAGCTCACGCTCGCCGAAGGAGCCGTGACGTTGAAAGGCTTGCGGTGGGAGGCTGTCCACCGATCGGGCGCCGATAAGAAGCTGGACGGTGGCTTCACCATCGAGGCGGCGAATATCGCCGGCGTGCCGCTGCCGATACCTTCCAGCGGTGAGCTCGACGGGGTCATCGGTCCGATCAACGATGCGCTCGCCCCGCTCGGTATCGCCCTCCGTCTGCCGACCGTCGACACTTCCGGAGGCGTCGCGCGTATCACTCCGCTCGCCATACAGATCTTCGAGTCGCCGACGCGAAGCTCCGTCCTCGGCCCCCTGTTCGGCAACATCCAGCCCTTGCGTCAGCCCCTCGTCGACGAGCTGTTCGGCCTCGCCGAGGAGTTCGACAACCAGACGGGCCTCGGCGCCGACGAAGGAGTCGAGGAGGGCGACAGGGAAGTCACACAGGTCGAGTGCAACGGCGATCTTCCTCCCAGCGCCGGCGACTCGAGCGGAGCGCGCGACTATGCCGCCTCCGGCATCCTCGTCACCGACATCACGCTCGGTGCCATCAGCGGAGTGTCGACCCTTCAGGTGGCGTTGGGCGGGGCCGTGGCCTTCACCGAAGGCAAAGCCTTCGACAACCCCTTCGGAACCGACGGCTTCAAGGTGGCCCCTCTCCCCGTGAACAACGTGATCCCCGGTTCGCCGGGCACACCCGGCACCCCGGGGACGCCGGGCTCCCAAGCAGCGCCGAACCTCGATACGGGCACGGGCACGGCGGCCGGTCGAACGGTGCCGGGTGAGCGCGGCGGGATCGCGATGTGGATAGGCCTGGCCGGACTGCTGCTCGCCGGCGTGATTGGCGCCACCGACTGGTATCTGATCCGGAAAGCTCGGGCCGTCCTGCCCGTGGGACCCTCGGGGGCATGACGGACCAAGCCGAACGGTTCGCCGTTCTTCGGTCGCCGACCACACGGAGGCTGATCAGAGCCTACGGACCGGTCCTGGTCATCGCCCTGCTCTTCCTGCTCATGGTGATCCTGGTTCCGACGTTGGACAGAACGGTTACTCCCTAAGAGGAGCCGGAGGGGCTCATGGCCATCGAAGCGCGTGAACGGTCGGCACCCAGCGCGAAGGAAGACGACGAGGGCGGCCCGCCGCGCCGCTTGCTCTCGCACCGCGCCCTCTACGGCTACGGTCCGCTGCTCGCGTTCATCGTCCTGTTCGGACTGATGATGGCGCTCCTCCCGAGCGTCGTCAGCGACGACGGCGCCGAATCTTCTGGGGAGACGACTAAGTCGGCGGAGGACCTCGGCCTCGCTCCGGGCTCGGAGGGGAAAGCGGGGACACAGGGAACCGGACCGCGCACCGAGACGACCTTGCCGGCGAAGACCTCCGGGTGTGCCGACCGCGACAAGCAGGTCCCCGGTGATCCATACAGTCCGCCGTGCATCGCGTTCTCGGGGAGCAATGGGGGCGCCACCGCGCAAGGGGTGACCAAGGACGAGATCATCATCTCGGCCCGCATCCTCAACGAGCGCGGATTCCAGCAGACCCTCGCCATCCTCGCCGGTGCGGAGATCACCGACCAGCCTTCGGACGTCCAGCGCACGATCAGCGCGTACGAGGAGTACCTCAACAAGAGGTTCCAGTTCTACGGACGGCGCATGAAGGTCGTCTTCTACAAGGGCAAGGGCTCGAACACGACCGAGCTCCTCGGCGGCGGCCAAGCCGAAGCGCAAGCCGACGCCATCCACGTCGCGCAGAACATCAAGGCCTTCGCCGAGATGAACGGCACGTCGGCCCCGTTCCAGGAAGCCCTGGCTCGCCAGAAGGTGATGGCCTTCGGGACGCCGTACCTGTCGCGGGCGTGGCATCTGGACCACCGCCCGTACAACTGGGGTATCGCTCCGGACTGCGATACGGTCGCCGAAGCCGCCGCCGAGATCTACGCCAAGCAGATGGCGGGCAAACCGGCGAAGTTCGCCGGCCCGGGACTCGAAGGCGAGATGCGCAAGGTCGCCGGCGTGTCGCCCGAGAACCCGTGGTACCAGGTGTGCCACGACTCGGCCATCCGGCTCATCGAGGCGGCCGGACACGACCCCGGGATCAAGATCAACTACCGCCTCGACATCCCGAGCTTCTCCAACCAGGCGGCGAACGTGGTCGCCCGACTGAAGAACGACGGCGTCACGACGATCCTGTGCGGCTGCGACCCCGTCTTCCCCGTCTTCTTGACGTCGAAGGCGGCCGAGCAGGAGTACAACCCCGAGTGGATCAACCTCGGCACCGCCGGGACGGACCTCGACATCGTGGGGCAGCTCTACAACCAGGACCAGTGGTCGCGGTCTTTCGGCGTGAGCCACCTCGGCGAGCAGCTGCCGCAACGGGCGGGCTTGGGGTACGCGGCCTACAAAACGGTGCGCAGCGACGAACCCGCCTTCGCAGCGGAAATCATCTACGCGCAGATGTACATGATCGCGCTCGGCCTCCAGCTCGCCGGGCCGAACCTGACGCACGAGAGCTTCGAGAAGGGCATCTTCACGTATCCCGCGCAGACCGGACCGTACGGGACGTGGACGTTCGGCCCGAACGACTACACACCGCCCTTCGACACCCGTTACATCTGGTGGAACCCGGAGAAGGTCTCGATCTTCAACGGCAAGGCCGGCGCGTACGAAGAGTCCTACGGAGGACGCCGCTTCGCGCCCGGCTCCATCCCCGCCGGGGACCCCCAGGTGTTCGGGCGTTGATGCGTCCGCCCGCCTTCGCGCGGGGGTGGGAGCCACGCACCCGGCGCATCGTGGGCGCCACCGTCTTCGCCGCCGTCCTCTTCGGCTTGTGGGCGGCTTCGTCGGCTCTCTGGCCCGGGTCGGCCCCGGCCGGCGTCATCCTCCTCGGCCTCATCTTCGGCACCGCCACAGGACTCCTCGCCATCGGTCTCGTCCTCATCTATCGCGCGAATACGATCATCAACTTCGCCTACGGCGCCATGGGAGGAGTCGGCGGGATCCTCACCGTCATGCTCTTCCTCGAAGCGGGCTTCAACTACTTCCTCTCGATGGCGATAGGCATTGTCGCCGGACTCGTGCTCGGCGGTTTGGTCGAGTTCGCGATCATCCGGCGCTTCGCGCAGTCGTCGCGCTTGGTTCTCACGGTCGCGACCATCGGTCTCGCGCAGCTGCTCGGGGGGGTCCAGGTGATCATCCCCAACGCCTTCGACAACGCGGGCATCGTCGGCGGATTCAAGACACCCATCACGTTCAAGTTCGAGGTCGCCCCGATCCTGTTCACCGGCGACCACTTCCTGATCATGCTGTCCGTGCCGCCGATCCTGTTCGCGCTGGCGTGGTTTCTCTTACGCACGGACGTGGGGATCGCCGTCCGTGCGGCCGCCGACAACGAGGAGCGGGCGCTGCTCTACGGCATCCCCATCCGCCGCCTCCAGACGATCGTGTGGGTCGTGGCCGGTGGACTCGCCTCGCTCACGTTCATCCTCAAGGCACCGTTCGCCGGCGCCGTCTCGACGGCCTTCGGTGGCATCGCCTTCCTGCTCCTGCCCGCGTTGGCGGCGGCCGTCATCGCGCGGATGGAATCCCTGCCCACCGCTTTCGCGGCCGGCCTCGGCCTCGAGATCCTGGCGCAGCTCGTGTTCTGGAACACGAAGAAGTCGTCGACCATCGACGTCGCCTTCCTGTGCGTGATCCTGCTCGGGCTCCTGCTGCAGCGGAAGCGCATCTCGCGTGCGCGCGAGGGCGCCGGAACGTGGAGCATGACCGGCATCGTGCGGGAGATCCCGCGCGAGCTGCGCAAGCTGCCGGAGATCCGCTTGGCCCGTTGGGGCATCGCCGTCGTCCTCGCCGTGCTCTCGATCTGGATCCCGCTGTTGCTCGACGCGAGCATCGTGAGCCTCATGTCCGTCGCGATCATCTGGGGGATCGTCGGCGTATCGCTCGTGATCCTCACCGGGTGGGGCGGCAACATCTCGCTCGGACACTTCGCGATAGTCGGTTGCGGAGCCATAGCGTTCGGCAACATCGCGACGCGGTGGAACGTCGATCTCTTCCTGATGCTCCTCGCCGCGGGCGTGGCCGGGGGCATCGTCGCGTTGCTGATAGGCCTTCCGGCCCTCCGTATCGAAGGACTCTTCCTCGCCGCGACCACACTCGCCTTCGCCGTGGCGCTCGACACCTTCTTCCTCAACCCTGTCAACTTCCCGGCGTACATCCCCGGCTCCATCGACCGTCCGACGTTGTGGGAACGGTTCGGCCTCCAAAGCGAGTGGACGCTGTACTACCTGTGCCTCGGCTTCCTCGCTCTGACGATCCTGTTCGCCCGCGGCGTCCGGAAGGCTAGGAGCGGCCGTGTCCTGATCTCGACGCGGGACAACTACCGCGCGGCCGGAGCAGCGGCCGTTCCGACGACGGCATCGAAGCTCTCGGGCTTCGTGCTCTCCGGCGTGGTGGCCGGCGTCGCCGGAGGCCTCTTCATCATGGTCCTCCAGGGAGCCGGTGCGGGCAGCTTCCAGCCCCCGATGAGCCTCGACGTCTTCTCGATCTCCGTCATCGGTGGACTGGGGTCGATAGCCGGAACGCTTATCGGCATATTCAGCTTCCGCGCGCTGGCCCAGGTGCTGTCGGGCGAGCTGCGTAACGCCGTGACGGGTGTCGGCCTGTTGCTCGTCCTCATGATCGTTCCCGGCGGTGTGGGACAAGCCATCTTCACCGCCCGGGACAACCTTCTGCGCTGGGTGGCCAACCGTCGCGGCATCCTGGTCCCCTCCCTCGTCGCCGACAAACGAGATGCCGGCGAGGAAGAGAAGGAGGTCGTCGAGGAGTTCCGCGAGCACGTCGACAAGGGCGACCAATTCGCCGAGGTGCTCGGGAAGTCAAGAGCCGGAGCCGACAGATGAAGACCGCACGCCGAGCGCCGAAGGAAGAGCCCACCGGGAAGCTCGCCACCGAGAAGCGCGTCCCGGGACGCGGCACGTTCGCGGCGATCACCGGGGGCGCGTCGATCGTGCCGCTCGCCGTGCTCTTCGGCCTGAACTTCGTCGACGAGTTCGACCGTCTGGCCTTCGCGACGCTCACGCCGGAGATCCGCGACGCCTTCAACCTCTCGGACTCCGGCATCACGGCCGTCGCCACGCTCAGCGCCGTACTCACCCTCATCGCTGCGCTCCCGATCGGCTGGCTCGGCGACAGGATCAGCCGCGTCCGGATGGCCATCCTTGCCGCCGCCCTGTGGGGAACGATGGCCATCGCGACGGGACTCGTCCCGAGCGTGATAGCGCTCTTCTTCGTCCGCTTCATCGCCGGGATCGGACGTCTCTCGAACGAATCGATACATCCGTCGCTCTTGGCCGACTACTACCCGCCGCCGAAACACCCCGCCGTGTTCCGCATCCACCGTTTCGCCAACCCGCTTGCAGGTGTCGCGGGGATCCTGGCCGGCCTCATCGCGTCCGCCCTCAGCTGGGAATGGGCGTTCATCCTCCTCGCCTTCCCGACCTTCCTTCTGATCCTCGCGGCGGCGTTCCTTCGAGAGCCCGTGCGCGGGGAGTCGATCGACGCCGAGCTCGCCGCACGCGTCGCTGCCGAAGGATCCGTCTCCTTCGGCGAGG
>JBOGXL010000473.1:0-4404 GCA_050694575.1 Actinomycetota bacterium
GCTTTGCCGACTTCCTCGAGCGTCCTGGGCTGTCCGTCTTTGAGGCCGTAGCGCATCTCGATCACCTCGCGCTCGCGGTCGCCGAGCTCGTCGAGGAGCTCACCGATGTACGAGTTGAGCAGCGACCGCACGGCCGCCTGCATCGGCTGATCCGCCGCTTCGTCCTCGATGAAGTCGCCGAGCCGCGAGTCCTCCTCTTCCCCTACCGGCGCTTGCAGCGACACAGGATCGAGGCCCATCCGCAAGATCTCGGCCACCCTGTCGGGAGGCAGATCGAGCTCGCCGGCGAGCTCCGAGAACCTCGGCTCCCGGCCGAGCTTCTGCGCCAGCTCCCGCTGCACCTTCGACACCCGCGTCATCGTCTCGACCATGTGGACGGGGATACGGATGGTCCTGGATTGATCCGCCAGCGCTCGCGTGATCGCCTGACGGATCCACCACGTGGCGTACGTCGAGAACTTGAACCCACGGCGCCAGTCGAACTTCTCGACGGCGCGGATGAGTCCCAGGTTCCCTTCCTGGATCAGGTCGAGGAAGGCCAGCCCGCGACCGACGTACCGCTTCGCGATCGAAACCACGAGTCGCAGGTTCGCCTCGATGAGGTGGGCCTTGGCGGCGCGTCCGTCCCGGACGAGGTGCTCGAGCTTCGCCCGGTCCTTCTCCGAGCCCTTCCCGTTCGTCGTCGCCGCTTCGAGGCGTGTCGCCGCCTCGAGCCCCTTCTCCATCCGCTGCGCGAGCGAAACCTCATCGGCCGCGGTGAGCAGAGGGACACGCCCGATCTCGCGGAGATACAGACGGATGGAGTCGGCCGTCTCCGCGTCCTCTTTGAGGACGGATCGCTTGACCTGGTGCGCCTCGAGGAGCTCCGAGGTATCCGGCGCGTCCTCGGCTTCGAGCTCGGCCTCGTCCGGCTCGGCGAGCGCTTCGAGCGCAGCGCGTCGTTCTTGGAGCTCTTCCCCCTCGGGGATCAGACGCTCGAGGAGGTCACCCTTCGGCTCATCTGTCGTCATGGTCAAGCCGTTGTTGCGAGCTCTCGCTTTCGTTTCTCCAACTCCAGCAATTCTTCGAACAAGGCGTCGTAGGCTTTCCCGTCCCGGTCGGGATCGAGTGTCCGCAACCGCCCCTTGCGCTCCACTATATGACGCTCGAACGTAAAGACCTTCAGGCGAGCCAGCGTGTCACGCGCAACCTTGGAGTCCGGTACCTGGCTGAAGGACAACTCGCTTGCGATGCTGCGCAGCTCTTCGTCTTGGACGCGCGCAGCCAGCCGTCCGGCGTCGACCGTTCCCTGTTCGGTGAGCTCGACGCTCGCCAATCGGAACAACGAACGATGCAGCGGAAGCGTGAAGTCTTGTTCGGACAGCTCGAGTTGCTCGTCGCGCATGAGGCGAGGGAAGGCGAGCATCGCACGCAGGGCTTCGCGCTCGATCCTGTGGTGTCCAGTCAGGACGACGGCAACCTTCGGCGCCGGACCTGTGGTCACGTGGCGTTGCGTCGGACGCGGTCCGGCGTCGAGCGCGCGCGTCACCTCGTATGGGTCGATACCCGCTCGGTCGGCCAGCCATAACGCGTACTCGTGACGAAGGAGCGAGTCACCCACCTGGCGCAGGACGTCAACGCCCTTGCGCACGGCTCCCGCTCGCCCGTCGGGCGTTTCGAGATCGGCCCCCTCGAGCGAACGCCGCAGGAGGAACTCGACGAGGGGGACGGCCGTGTCGACGATCCGTCCGACGCCCTCGGGACCCTCCGCCCGGACGTAATCGGCCGGGTCCTTGCCCTGGGGCAGGGTCGCGACGTGCACCTCGGGCAGCCAACCGCGACCGATGGGTACCCACCCGGCGCCGCGCACCTCGCCCCCCGGCGAGTAAGCGCCGGCGAGGTCCTCGGTCCGCTCGCGAGACATGGCCGCCTGGCCGGCGGCGTCAGAATCCAGGCACAGAACGACCCGGACGTCGCCGAACCGGGTCGAGATCTCCTTCATGTGGTCCTCGGTGAGCGCCGTGCCGCAGGTGGCGACGGCCTCGCCGATCCCACCGGAGTGGAGGGCTATCACGTCGGTGTATCCCTCGACGAGTACCAGCCGCTTGCGCTGCACCACATCGGCCCGCGCCCAGTTCGTCCCGTAGAGGATCCGCGACTTCTTGAAGATCGGGCTCTCGCGGCTGTTGAGGTACTTCGGCGCGTCGGGCACGTCCTGCGCGCGATGCTCCGGGGGAAGCACGCGCCCGCCCATGCCCACCGGACGCCCGGAAGGGTCGAAGATCGGGAAGACGACCCGGCCGAAGAACATGTCTCGCGGGCCGCGATTGTCGCGCGTCGCGAGCCCGGCCGTCTGCAGCTCGTTCCCGTTGAACCCGCGCCGCATCATGCTGTGCACGAGGGCGTCGCGCCGCCAGCCCCCGAAGCCGATGCTGTACCGATCGACGATCTCCGGCGTGATGCCTCGCGACTCGAGGTAAGCGCGCACGGGCTCGGCGTCCTTCGCCTTCAGGAACTCCTTGTATTTCTCGACGGCGAGCTCCTGCAGTGCGGAGAGCCTGCTGCGCTGCGATGGCGCCTTCTTCGCGCCGCCGGCGACCTCCCGGAGCTGCACGTTGTACCGGCGAGCCAGCGCCTCGACCGCTTCCGGGAACGAGAGCCCTTCGATCTCTTCGACGAAAGTGAAGAGGCTCCCTCCTCTTTGGCATCCATGGCAGTTCCCCGTGAGGATGTTGTCCTCCAGCGCGAAGGCATGCGTTCGCGGCACAACGGGGCAAAACACCTCTTGTCGCTTACCCGACTCCTCGACCGACTGGACCACCCAATGGCGCCGCTCGAACTTCTTCTTGTGAGCCTCGAAGCGTGCGCGGTGGCCCGAAAGCAGGAAGAACTCGGGGGTCAAGTCCGCGCCGGCCAGAGTCAATCGATAGACGGGACCTTCGTAGTGCCCGACGGAGCCGTCGTCGGAGATCCTTGCGAACCCCTTGCGTCGATACTCACGGATCCCGTATGTGGCTACTCCCAGGCGGGCACAGGCGTTTCTTACGTATTCGAGATTGCTGCGATCCACAGAATTGATCGACATACATCCGTCCACCGCGATATCCCCGTCCGCAGCGAAGTAGCCGGCCAGCCAGCCATAGAGATAGGCGGGCGACTCGTCCAGTGAAGGGAGAGCGTCTTTGAAGTATGCGGGCAGGTCGGTAATCGTCGTCCGATGCGTCTCCTCGTACGAGTCACTCTGCGGGAAAAACCGTCGCAGTTCGGCGTCCTTCTGTCCGTACAGGTACGCAACACTTCCCTTGTTGAGTCGCGCCCCGTCACCGAAGGTCACTCCTGGCGCGATGCCGAAGGGCGACGGCACAAGTGGACGTTTGCCAGCAAAGGACATGGGGCTTCTTGGGAAACAACTCTTCAGCGTCTGGCCCGGCAAGAGGGTCCTGGTCGTGATCTCCTTCCCGCGACCCTTTCCGTCTCGTGGTCGGATGAACCAACGATGCTCTGGGGTCGCGTACACACTCTTCTCGAGTCCGTTCCGGGTCAGAGTCACCTCGAAGACTCTCTGTAGCCCGAACGAATGGAAAGGCGCGTCGACCCAGGTGCCTCCACCACCGGCGATCGTGAGAACCCGCTGCGCAGTGCCCGCCAAGTCACCGATCGCCCGCGCTCCGTCAGCCGTCAAGACCCGCGTCTCACCGCCCAAGCAGTACCACACTTTCTTGGCGGGGTCGACGGTGAACGACGGTGTTTTCTCCTGATGGAAGGGACACAATCCTTTCCACGACGTCCCCATGCGCTTGAGCCGGACGTGCTCGCCGACGACCTCGATGATGTCTGCGCGCTCGCGCACCTCGTCGATGTCGTCGGAAGCGAAACGCGGGCTCATGCGAGGCCTTTAGGCAGGAATCGCTCGGCGTACGCGCGCAGAGCAAAGCGGTCGGTCATACCGGAGACGTAGTCGATGACACGCTGGTCCCTATCGGTATCGGTGGCCGGCAGCTCATCAAGATGCTCGCGATAGTAGCCGCAGAGGTCTCGGAGCACATTCGCCGCCTTCAGGGCCTCGACACGAGCCGCGCCGAGGTACACCTTCTCGAACAAGAACGACCGCAGCTCCCCCATCGCCTCGGCGACGTCATCGGGCACGCAGACGGCCCCGGCCCGCGCACTCTCGGCCACCAGCGAGCGGACCATCGTGTCCAGCCGCTCGCGATACGTCGGGCCGAGCAGGCGACGAACACCCTCGGGCAGGTCGGACTCCACGAGCACGCCCGCTCTCGTCGCATCGTCGACGTCGTGGCTCACGTACGCGATGCGATCGGCCCAGCGGGCGACCATCGCCTCGGGCGTCGACGGCTCGGGCATCCGCCACGTGTGGTTGAGGATCCCGTCGCGGACCTCCCATGTCAGGTTGAGACCACGTCC
>JBOGXL010000474.1:0-2858 GCA_050694575.1 Actinomycetota bacterium
GCCGACATGATCCGGCCCACCGACTCGCGTGTCGTCCCCGCGACGTGCGGGGAGAGGACGACGTTGCTCGCCGATCGCAACGGGTGATCGGCGGGAGGCGGCTCGGGCTCGTACACGTCGACGCCCGCGATGATCCGTCCTTCGTCGGCTGCGCGAGCCAGCGCGTCGTTGTCGACAACGGCTCCGCGCGACGTGTTCACCAGGATCGCGCCCGGCTTCATCCTGGCGAGCTCGGACTCTCCGAGGAGCCCGCGCGTCGCCGGCATCAGCGGAACGTGGACCGTGACGAAATCTGCCTGCGCGAGAACCTCCTCGAGCGGCAGCTGCTTGAGGCGCAGCCCCTGCTCGATCTCCTCGTCGGCCGGCACGATGTCGTGGTAGACGAGCGACATGCCGAAAGCCCTCGCGCGCTTCGCGACCTCGCATCCGATATGCCCCAGCCCGACGATCCCGAGCGTCTTGCCCTGCAGCTCGACGCTCGAGCCGGTCAGCTGCGGCCATTCACCGGCGCGGATGCCTTCGTGACCTTCGACCAGGTGCCGTGCGCACGCGAGCATGAGCAGCATCGCGTGCTCGGCGACGGTGCCTGCTTCGGCCCCCGACGTGCCCACGTTGCACACGGGCACACCACGTTCGGCGGCGGCGTCGATGTCGATGTGGTCGAAGCCGTGACTCGGCGTTTGGATGAGGCGGAGCTTCGCGGCCTTGTCGATCGCGGCGGCTTGAACCTCGACCAAGGCAACGAGGATCGCGTCGGCTTCCTCGAGCGCTCCGAGGTCGTCGTCCGGCGTACCTGCGCCGGTCACGTGCCAGCCGTCGCCGAGGACCGATGCGACGAACTGTCCGATGCCTTGGGGATTCATGCGCTCGGGGAAGAGCGCGAGCAGGCGCAGGTCGGACGTGGCGCTCACAGCGACGGCAACACCAAGAGGACGACCAGCAGCAGCGCCACGATGATCAACGCTATCCGGGCGACCCACGTCCAGTCGAAGTCTGCGCGGGGGCCGATCGGCGACAAGTCCGCGCCCGTGGACAGGGCCAGCGCGTCACGTGCGTCCTCGACGTAGGCGCGCGGGACCTCGATGCGCGCGTGGCCGGACTGCAGCGCCTCGCCGAGGTCGACGGGGATGTGCGCTCGCTGGATGAGGTCGGCCAGCCGGCTCGCCTCGGGCGTGGGCCCTTCCCAGATGGGTACGAATTCCTCCGGATCCGGACGTGCCGAGATGAGGGCTTCGGGCGTTGGATCTATCGTCCGGGAGGGTGGCTCGTCGACGAGCTCGATCCCGCAGTTCGAGCATGTTCCCCAACCCTCTACGAACTCGCTGCCGCAGCGGGGGCACCACTGGGCCACGGCTAGGCCACCACCGGCACGAGCCCGTCGAGCACGCCGGGCAATCCCGCCAGGGAGATGAGCTCGGCGGAGCGCGCGACGTCGCTGCGCTCGTTCGTCCGGTTGATCCACACGCTCGGCACGCCGAGGCTCAGGGCCGGTTCGATGTCGTGGAAGATGCTCGCACCGACATGAACGTGTCGCGCGCGATCGGCTCCCGAGTCTGCGAAGAAGCGCTCCCAGTGTCGGGGAGCGGGCTTGTAGCTTCCGGCTTCTGCCACGGTGATCCGCAGGTCCACCGGGACGCCGATGTTGCCGATGGACGCATCGAGGAGCTCGGGATCGGTGTTCGAGAGGACCGCGATGTGCCAGCCACGCTCGCGCAGGTCGGAGAGCGACGACGGTACTTCGGGGAACGGCGGCCATGTCGGGAGCGAGCGAACCAGCGCATCGGTGTCGTCGCCGGCGAGCGGAAGGTCGTTCTCGGCGGCCACGTGCGCGAGCGATTCGGTGAGCACGTCGCGGTAGGGCGCATCCGAACCGGCTTGTACCCGCGGCTCGACCACGTGGTAGGTACGGAGCAGGTCCGCGGGCCCGGTGTCGGGCCACAGCCGGGCGAAGGTGTCGGCGATCCCGCGTTCCCAGTCGATCAGGGTGCCGTAGCAATCGAACGTTGCCCAGCGGTCAGTCAACGGCCCGGCCCCCGAGATAGCTGCGAACGAGGACGGGCGACGCGCGGAGTTCCGACGGTTCTCCCGCCCAGACGACGCGCCCGCGCCCAAGGATGTACACGATGTCGGCTATCGCCAGCACACGCGTGGCGTACTGCTCGACCCAAACGACCGTTCTTTTGCGTTCCTCGTGAAGATGACGAAGCGTCCCTTCGACCATCGCGACGAGGCGGGGCGCGAGGCCCAGCGACGGCTCGTCGACCAGGAGCAACTCCGGACGATCGCCGAAGGCGCGAGCCAGCGCGAGCATCTGCTGCTCTCCGCCGGACAAGGTGCCGGCCGTCTGTTGGAGCCGCTCGCGCAACACCGGGAACCGATCGAACACGATGTCGATCGAGGCGCGCTCCTTCGGCAGCGCGAGCTTGAGGTTGTCGGCCACCGTGAGCGCAGGCAGGATGCCGCGCCCTTCCGGGATCAGGCACACGCCGCGGCGCGCGACGGCGTTGGCCGGGAGGTGGTCTATGCGATCACCGTCGAGAGCTATCGAGCCGGCTGTCGGGCGTACCGACCCCGCGATGGCCTTGAGCAGCGTTGACTTCCCGGCTCCGTTCGGTCCGAGGATCCCGACGAGCGAGCCGCGCGGAACGACGAGATCGACGTCGCTCAAGGCGAGCGACGGTCCGTAGGAGACGGACAGACCCCTAACGTTGAGTTGTGGTGGGACGGGGAGCCTCCTCGCCGAGATACGCGGCCTGGACCGCGGGATCGCGGCGGATCTTCGTGGGTGTGCCGTCCGCGATCAGCTTGCCGAAGTCGAGCACGTACACGTGGTCGGAGAGCCCGAGGACGAAGTCCAT
>JBOGXL010000475.1:0-5383 GCA_050694575.1 Actinomycetota bacterium
GCACACCGACCGCCGCGATCGCCCACATGACTATCACGACGCCTATGGCCTCCTCGTGCTCGACGTGCCCCACCACCGGCTCGAGGAACGCGCTCAGCTGCTGTCCGCCGCGGATCCCGGCCGGGAGGTTCAGGACGCCGCCGAAGATCGCGGCCCCAGCGAGCACGACGAGCGGCAGGACCATCACCGGCGGGGACTCGTGCGGGTGGGTCCCCTCCGACCATCGGGCCTTTCCGGCGAAGGCGAGCAGGAGCATGCGCGTCATGTAGAAGGCCGTGAGCAGCGCGGCGAAGGCGGCGACGACGAAGAGCGCCGTTCGTCCCTGCGCCCAGGCCGCCGCCATGATCTCGTCCTTCGAGAAGAACCCGGCGAAAGGGAGGACGCCGGTGATGGCGCCCCACCCTATGAAGGTCACGGCGAAGGTCCACGGGATCACTTTCCGCAGACCACCCATCCGGTCGAGTGCGGTCTCCCCGGCCAGGGCGTGCATCACCGAGCCTGCGGCCAGGAAGAGCAGCGCCTTGAAGAAGGCGTGGGTGACGAGATGGAAGATGGCCGCCGCCGTGGCACCGACACCGGCGGCGAGGAACATGAACCCGAGCTGGCTGATGGTCGAGTACGCGAGCACGCGCTTGATGTCCTCCTCGGCCGTCGCGAGGATCGCCGCGTACAAGGCCGTGATCGCGCCCACCGCCGCGACGATGGCCGCCGCCACCGGCGCGAACTCGAAGAGCGGATGCATCCGGACGACGAGGTACACGCCGGCCGTCACCATGGTGGCCGCGTGGATGAGGGCCGAGACGGGCGTCGGACCCTCCATCGCGTCGGGGAGCCAGACGTAGAGCGGCAGCTGCGCCGACTTCCCGACGGCTCCGGCGAACAACAGGATCGCGGCCGTCGTCGCCGTCGCGCGGGCGAGGCCTCCCTCGGTGGCCGCACGGTTGACCTCCGGGATGCCCAGGGTGCCGATCGCCGCGAACAGCACGAAGATCCCGATGAGCATCCCCGTGTCGCCGATGCGCGTCGTGATGAACGCCTTCTTCGCAGCGGTCGCTGCCGACGGCCGCTCGAACCAGAACCCGATGAGGAGGTACGAGCACACGCCGACGAGCTCCCAGCCGACGTAGAGGAAGAGCAGGTTGTCCGCGAGGACGAGCAGAAGCATCGAGAACACGAAGAGGTTCAGGTAGGCGAAGAACCGCGAGAATCGCTGGTCGCCTTCCATGTAACCGATCGAGTAGATGTGGATGAGCAAGCTCACCCCGGTGACGGTTAGCGCCATCACCGCGGCCAGCGGATCCCAGCGCAGGTCGACGCCTATCTCGAGGGGGCCCATCCCGGCCCACGTGAAGAGCCGAACCAGGACCGACCTTCCGCCCAGAGGCAGGGCCACGAGATCGATGAAGGCCGCTCCCGCCGAAACGAAGGAGACGGCGACGGCGGCAGATCCGACGACACCCGCCGTCCGGCCGAGGCGGCGGCCGGTGGCAAGCAGGAGGACGGCCCCCGCCAGCGGCGCGGCGAGGATGAGCGGGATCAGCTGCACGGGATCACCACTTGAGCAGGTTGAGGTCGTCGACGTTCGCCGTCTGCTTGCGCCGGAAGATCGAAACGATGATCGCGAGGCCGATCGCCACCTCCGCCGCGGCGACGATCATCACGAACAGCACTACGACATGCGCATCGACCGCACCGTGCAGTCGCGCGAACGCGGCGAACGCGATGTTGACCGCGTTGAGCATCAGCTCGATGCACATGAACAGGACGAGCGCGTTGCGTCGGATCAGCACGCCGATGCCTCCGGTGACGAACAGCAACATCGACAAGCCGATGTAGTAGGACGTCGTGGGCGCGCGACCTCGGAAGAGGAAAGCCGCAACCAGAAGAAGCACGACGAAAGCCGCGGCGGCGGCGAGCAACGGCGAGCGGAGCGCAGGCGCCTCGGACTCGCGCGAGTAGGGCTGAACAGCTTCTGTGGGGGGCGTGGGGTCCGTCACGTCTACAGCGGCCTTCGCTTGCCGAGCATGAGGATGCCGATGGTCGCCACGAGCAGGAGGAGCCCGGTCATCTCGAAGGGTAAGAGGTGGGAGCGGAACAACACCTCGCCTATCGACTCCGCCGAGCCGAAGTCGGGAGGTACTTCGGGCAAGGGGCTCGACAGGCGCGCCGCCGTCAGCGCGCCGGCGAGTCCGGCCACGAGCACGAGCGCCACCACCGCGCCGATCGCCAACTGACGCATCTGGAAACGCCTCGGCTCGGTGATGACCTCGGTGCGATCGACGCCGAGCAGCATGATCACGAACAGGAACAGCACGACTATCGCGCCCGCATAGACGATGATCTGCGCCGCGAACAGGAACTCGGCCCCCAGCGTCAGGAACAGGACGGAAACCGAGAGCAGGTTGAGGACGAGCAGCAGCGCGGCGTGCACCGGGTTGCGCTGGACGACCATCGCGATCCCGGCGCCCAGCGCGAGGGCGCCGAAGAGGAGGAACAGGATCACGATTCCGGCTCCGGTGCAGTGTCGGCGACCCGACGCGATACGTCGCGCTCGTACGGCCCACGCCACGTCTCTTGCGGGAGCCACACGACGGGGACGTCGATGGCCGACGCTCCGGGCTCACCCTCCACGCCGTGCAAGCGGCCGACGCCGGGCTGCTCCATCTCGTCCTGCCTCAGCACGATCGGGTCGCCGCGATAGCCGAGCTTCTCACCCTCGACCTCGGGCGGGTAGGTCAGGAGCTCGTCCTTGGTGTAGATGAGCGAGCTGCGGGATTGTCCGGTGAACTCGAAGAACGTCGTCATGGTGATGGCGTCGGTAGGGCAGGCCTCGACACAGAGGCCGCAGAAGATGCACCGGAGCATGTTGATCTCGTAGACGGCGGCGTACCGCTCCCCCGGCGAGACGGGGTTGTCCTTGGGGTTCTCGGCCCCCCACACGAGGATCGCGTCGGCCGGGCACGCACCGGCGCACAGCTCGCAGCCTATGCACTTCTCCATCCCATCCGGGTAGCGGTTGAGAACGTGCCGGCCGTGGAAACGCGGCGCCGGCATCTGACGCTCGAACGGGTACTGGACGGTGTCCGCCGGGCGCATGAGCAAGTGCTTGAGCGTCACCCACATGCCCTTGGCGAGGTTGATCAGCCCATCGATCGGCGACAGCGTCTGGGGTGAGCTCATGACGTCCTCACCGTCTGCTCCTCTTCCTCGGACTCTTCTTCGGGACGCCGCGACGGCACGAACAGGCCGAGGATGATCAGACCGAGGATCGCTCCGCCGACGAAGAGGATCCAGCGACGGACGTCGACGATCCGCGCGGCGGCCGAGATCGGGATCCACAACATCCCGACGGGGATGAGGAACTTCCATCCGATGTTCATCAGCTGGTCGTAGCGGAGTCGCGGCATCGACGCGCGGAGCCAGAAGAAGAGGAAGACGAAAGCACTTGTCTTGAGCAGGAACCAGACCACGGGCCAGATCGCCGGCAGGATCGGGATGTGCGGGCCGTGCCACCCACCCCAGAACAGCGTCACCGCGATGGCCGAGATCGTGACCACGTGCATGTACTCGGCCATGAAGAACATCATGAACTTGATGCCTGAATACTCCGTGTGATAGCCGGCGACGAGCTCGGTCTCCGCTTCCGGAAGATCGAACGGCGGGCGGTTCGTCTCGGCGATCCCGGCGAGCAGGAAGATAACGAAGGACGGTATCTGGGCGCCGATGAACCACGAGTCGGCCTGCGCCTCGACAATCCCGCGAGTGGACAGCGTGCCGGCATAGAGGATCACCGGGACGACGGAAAGACCCATGGCGATCTCGTAGCTGATCATCTGCGCGGTTGACCGCACCGCTCCGATCAACGGGTACTTCGAACCGGACGACCACCCGGCGAGCGCCACGCCGTACACGGCGAGCGATCCCATCGCGAGGAAGAAGAGCAGACCGACGTTGATGTCCGCGAGCTGCAGGATGACCTCGCGCCCGGCGATGGTGATCGAGTCGCCGAAGGGAACGACGGAGAACGCCGCGAAGGCCGGTACCGCCGATGCCATCGGCGCGAGCGTGTACACGATCCGGTCGGCGGTCGTCGGACGGATGTCCTCCTTCAGCAGGAGCTTGATGCCGTCGGCGATGGCTTGGAGGATGCCGAACGGCCCGGCCCGGTTGGGGCCGATGCGCGATTGCATGTCGGCCAGCACCTTGCGCTCCGCCCACACGACGAAGGCGAGAACGAGGTTCAGCAGCAGGAAGACCACGACGACCTTCGCCGCGGTGATGCCGACCCCGACCCAGTCCATCAGCTCGGCTCCACCTTGATCGCCGGGTACGGGTCGTCGGATGCGGTGAGGATCTGTGCGGCAACTCCCAGCTGATTGCGCGGGATGAAGACGACTCCTTCGCGCACGCCGTCCGTCACGTCGGCGCGCAGCTCGAGAGACCCGTGCTGTGATGAGACACGAACCGCCTGGCCGTCCGAGATCCCGGCCCGGTCGGCATCGAGCGGGTTGATCTCGGCGGCGGCCTCACGCGTGATGGCCCTGATCCCGTCGGTGTGTTTCACCCTCGCTCCGTCGTCGTACAGCAAGCGATAGGTCAGCAGCCGGAGTGGGTACCCGGACCGGCCGCGCGGCGCCTCAGCATGCACGGGTCCGTCCGCGACCTCGGCGGGCCGGGCGTTCTCGAGCAAGCCGTCGAGCTCGGCCTTCGTGTCGGCCATCGTTCGGCATCCGATGGCACGGCCGCATCGGCGCGCTACCTCGGCGAGGATCGCGTAGTCGCCGCGGGCAGCACCCGGAGGATCCATCGCCGCTCGCACGGGCTGGCGGCGTCCCTCCCAATCCGTGAGCGTGCCGTCGCGCTCGACGAACGTCGCCGCGGGCAAGACGAGGTCGGCGTGGGCGAGCAGCTCGGAGGACTGGACGTCCTGGACCACAACGAAGCGCGCGCCCTCCAGCGCACGACGGCCGAGTTGGGCGTCCGGGACGTCGTCGATGGGATCGGCACCCACGAGCCACAAGACATCGAGGTCACCCGACGCGGCCTGTGCAAGGATCCCCCTGGCGTCGAGGCCCGGAGTCGTGGGGATCTCCGCGCCCCATGCTCGTTCGATGTCGGCTCGCGCGGAATCGTCGGACAACGGACGCCACCCGGGGAGGAGCCCAGGCTGCGCACCCGCGGCTATCGCGCCTTTCGTCCCCGCCCGGCGCGGTGCCCAGCCCCACTTCGCACCCAAGGCGTTCGCCACACCGCGCCACGCGCGGACCGTGTCCGGGGAGTGCGCATGGGGGCCGAGGAGGATGACGGGACGCTCGGCTCTTTTCAGGACGCCGGCGAACGCTTCGATGTCTTCGGGGCGCAGGCCCGCGCCGGAGGCGAGGGC
>JBOGXL010000476.1:0-5999 GCA_050694575.1 Actinomycetota bacterium
CTCCAGGTCTACTTCCGGGATATGTCGTTCCTCGTCGGAGCCCTGATGCAGGCCTGGTTCTGGGGCTCAGCGGTCTTCTACCCGATCACTCGCGCCGGCACGGGCTTGCTGCGCACGGCCATGACGATCAACCCCGCCTCCGGGATGATCTACCTCTTCCGGTCGGCCGTGGTCGGCTGGCCGATCGAGGAGGCGCTCATCGTTTCGACACTTGCCTGGAGCGCCGGCCTGCTCGCGTTCGCGCTCTTCATGTACCGGCGGTACAACCGCGTGTTCATCGATCTCCTCTAGAAGTCGGCAGACCATGACTCCCGAACCGATCGTTTCCCTCCGAGATGTAGGCAAGCAATACGTGAAATACGAGGACGCTCCGACCCTCATCTCGCGTGTTGCACGCCGACCGCGCCGGAACCGGCGGAGCAAGCTCTGGGCTTTGCGCCACGTCAGCCTGGATGTGAAACAGGGTGAGTCCCTGGGCGTGGTAGGTCGCAACGGTGCCGGGAAATCCACCATGCTCGCCATGTTGGCGGGGGTCACGGCGCCCACCGAAGGCGTCGTCACCGTGCGGGGCCGCGTCGCGCCGCTCCTGCGCCTCGGCGTCGGCTTCTCCGAGGAGCTCACCGGCCGCGAGAACGTATACATCAACGGCACGATCCTGGGGCTCTCGGAGCAGCAGATCGATCGGCTGTTCGACGAGATCTTGGCCTTCGCCGAGCTCGAAGACTTCATCGACACTCCGGTGAAGTTCTACTCATCGGGTATGCAGGCACGGCTCGGCTTCTCGGTAGCCGTCGCTTCAAGACCCGATGTGCTCATCGTGGACGAGGTACTCGCCGTCGGCGACATGCCGTTCCAGCTGCGTTCGTTCGATCGCATGCTCGAACTGCAGAAGGAGGGCGCAACGATCCTCGTCGTGAGTCACAACCTCGACTCCGTCCGCCGCGTTTGTTCTCGTGTGCTCGTCCTGAACAGGGGCGAGACCTATTTCGAGGGAGAGGTCGAGGAAGGGATCGGCCGCTACCACGAGCTCTTACGCGTCAACTGGGAGGACGTCGCCCAAGCCGGTGGAGCCGACGGAGCTGCAGGGAACGCTACGGACGCACCGCTAGAGGTTGTCGGGGTCGAACTGCTGGACGCCGACGGGGCATCCTCGCTGAACTTCGAGTCTCAGACGCAGATGACGGTTCGCTTGCACGTCCGCGTGAAACGGGCGGTAACGGATCCGATCTGCGGACTATGGCTGACGAATCAGGCCAACGTGCTCGTCTATCGCAGTGCTTCCGTCGGTCAGTCCACGGGTCGGTTCGAGCCGGGAACCGAGGCGTTTTTCGATGTGGAGCTCGGATTGCACCTCGTGGGCGGGACGTACACGATCGCGAGCTGGGTGGGCTGGGACGACGGGGGGATCCAGACCGTTCGCGCTCCGGCGATGGTGTTCTACGTGTCCAGCATCTATAAGCGCGGCGTTGCCAATCTCGGAGCCTCGTATCAGGTGACGCGGATGGATCCCAACGCGCCGGACGTTACAGATAACCCAGCAATCGCATCCGATCCTCGAGCTCTTTGAGCTCCGCGTCGCCCAGCTTGGGATCCTGAGCGCCGGCGGCGCGCAGAGCCTCGAGGTCTGGGGTCCATTCGGACGCGTCGGACGCGTGTAGTGATCTCCGGAGCTCGGCGACAACGTCGGGAGGCTCTTCCCGGATCGGCTCGAGCTCCAGCGGATCGCGCTCGAGATCGTAGAGTCGCTCGACGGTGCCCAGCCTGACGAGCTTGTACCGGCCGTCTGTGGCGGCTGTGCACGGCAGAGCGAAGCGGCGGACACCTTCCTCGGTTGCACCCCAGTCGCGGATCACTTGCAAGCCCGGCTCGTCAGGATCCTTCGTGACGTCGTATTGCGCGACAGCCGGTCCCGCGGGCAGATCGCCAGGTGACCAGGGATGGGACTGCAGGTCTATCGCGTCGGCGAGCAGTCGAGGGAGAGCCGCGAGCGACGTGACGCCGTTGGGGGCCGGCGCGCCTGGACCGCGGAACACCAGCGGAACCTTGATCAGTCGGTCGTCGAGCGAGACGGCATGTCCGAACAGGTTCCCTTCACCGAAGTTCTCGCCATGGTCGGAGGTGACGACGAGGAGCGTTTCGTCGAGGAGTCCTCGACGGTCCAAGGCATCACAGACGCGCTCGAGCCAGTCATCCATCATCCGGATGGATCGGTCGTACATATGCCGCATCCGACGGAGCGATCGCTGCGGAGGAGTAACTCCGGTCGCGCAGGCGCGCCACACGCCCGTGAGTGTTTGGTACCGTCTCGCATCGCGCGCTGCCGCGAGCCGGTTCAACGGCCCGAGATCGTTGTAGGGCTGAGGTGGCAGGTACGGCGAGTGGCACTCGATCAGGTTGATGAACCAGAAGAATGGACGATCCGCCTGATCGATCCAGCGACGGACCTGATCCTCGGTCGTCTTGAGTCCGTCATCGACCCGTGCGAGGAAGGCCTGTGCGTACCACCGCAAGAACCCGCGGACGCCCGCGTCGTGCATGCGACGAACGCGCTTCCCGACGAGGTTCTGGAAGTCGTCGAATCCCGTCGCGAACCCGATCTGTTCCGACACCCAGGTGTTGGTGGTTGCAGCGGCCGTGGCGTAACCCGATCGACGGAGTACTTCCGGCAACCAACGATCGCGCAGACTCTCGATGACGATCCGGCAGTTGGTAGGTTTCCCGTTGGGGAGCAGAGACAGCCCCGCCGCGCGGGGGAGCAGCCCCGAGAACATCGAGGCGTGCGACGGCATCGTCCAGTTGCTCGGCGCTATCGCGGTGGGGTGAGCCGCGCCTTCGGAAGCCAGCTGCGTCAACGTCGGACTCGCTCCGGCGGGTGCGCCGTAGGGCTCGAAGGCGTCCGCTCGCGCCGTGTCGAGGACGACGACGATGACGTTTGGGAGGTTCGTTCGGGAAGTCACGACGGCTACTTAGCGTAGAGGCAGAAGGTGCACGCCGCTCATACGTGGTCCTTGATGATGCGTCGCTGCTCGTCGAGGTAGCTGCGTATGGACCGTTCGAAGCGTCCCTCATCGGCGAGCCGGCGGCGCGCTCTTCCGCGGCGGACGGCATCGATGGCACGGCTCGGCTGATCCAGGATCCTTCCCGCGACAACGGCCCGGCGCGCGGGAGGGGAGTACCCGAGGACGGGCAGCTCGCGATGGAACACGCTCTGGACGATCAACCGGTCGATGCGCGAGAGGCCTGTGCGCCATCCTCCCGATCGCGCAGCCGTGACGGGCTCGAGTGCCCGCTGCTGCCAGGGAGCCGCGGCCTGCGCGACGGTCGGGCGCCTCAGTTTCGGGTTCGTCAGGATCTCGGGCTCGAAGGTCTCGCCGAGGAACGCGAAGACGACACGCAGCACGGGTTCCGGGTCCCGCGTCAGATCTTCGTACCGGAGCTGGAGGAAGCGCGCCGGCCCCGCCCGAAGGCCTCGCCGCACGTTGTCGAGAGTGAACGCACGCCAACGATGGGCGAGCGCGTGGGCACCGCTGAGGGTCCACGGCGTGGCGAGCGAGGAAGCGATCACGTCCCGCGGGTCGCGAACGATATGGATGATCGTGGCGTCCGGGAAAAGGCTCTCGACCTGGGCGACGCTCTGTCCGGGTGACTTCTCGGACCAGCGAGCCTTGCCGTGGCGCTCCGTGAAGTCGCCCATGATCGCCTCGAGGACGCCTCGCATGGTGCGTTCTCCACGCTTGATCCGCTCGACGATCACGTCTACGTCGAATCCGCAGTCGGCGAAGAGATCGGCAGGGGGATTCAGGGCCTCCTCGACGACGCGCCGCAGCACGTCGTCGTCGGTGAGGTCTCCGTAGCTCTTCGCGAAGCGGGCGATTCGGAACGAGAAGTGCATCTCGGGCGGCGCGGCGATGCGCGAGTGGGCGCCGAGCAGCGCCTGCATCAAAGTCGTTCCGCTGCGCTGGAACCCGACTACGAAGATCGGAGTGTCGTCGGCCATCTCCCCCCTAGCTGGAACAGATTACCGGCTCAGGGTGCGCAGCCGGCTCCGCATGCGTGCGGGGACGGGAGGAAGGGAGGGACCGAAACGGCGAAGGACCGGGGAGAGCAGGCGACCCGCCAGCGGCTGTGGTGCCGCCGCTCCGCGATAGGCGACCAGGTGAGACCGGCCGTAGTAGCGCCGATACGTGTGGATGCCGCGGCGGGCGGCGTGGTCGAGGATCTCATCGATGGGGAGTGAGCGATGAGGGTGGGTGGGATGCGGCTCGTCCTCGAGGAGGTTGACCATCACGATCCCGGCGTGGGTCTCCAGCTCGGAGAGGAAGGCGAACGGATCGCGAACATGCTCGATGACGTCGAAGGCGTAGACGGCGTCGAAATCTGTGGCGATGTTGTCGCGTTCGATGTCGTAGACAGCGGAGTCGATGCCTCGCTTCTTCAGACGCCAGCGGAGGTACTCGGTGCTCGGATTGTCGAAGTCGGCGAACGATACGTCGTAGCCGCGGTCGATGAGCCGTAAGCCGTCGGAGCCGATCCCGCAGCCCCAATCCAGAAGCCGAGCCCCGCGAGGCACCAGCAGCTCGAGCTGTTCCCTGTACGGAACCTTCGTGCCCGACAACGCGAAGACGGTCAGGTCGTACAGGTAGGCCTCACCGGATCTGTAGAACTCGTCCTCGTCGCCAACCGACGCGAGCTCACGCCTGACCTCTGCCTCGTGGTTCCTCAGCCGCGCTTCGTCGTAGCGATCGCCGAGGTATTCCTTCAGCTCGTCGAGGTCACCTTCACCCGCCCACGCATCGAGGAAGTGGGGACCGAGCTTGCGGTAGAACCACGTGTTCGCCTTCCGCTGAGCGGCCCGTCGCGCGCCGGAGGTCGGAAGATGGTCAACGATCCTCGGCCAGATGCGGCCCGGGTCGCGACCGCGCAACGCTCGCTCAACGCGCTGACGGAAGAAGGGCTCGAACCAGTCGTGCTTGGCGGCCATCGCCCGTTCTCCGCGCGCCACACCGCGGAACCGCCCGACGACATCCTTCCAACGCAGCGGGTGAAGGTGGCGTGCCACTGCGCGTGGCTCGTAGATGAGTCGCATCCCGCGTTGTCCGAGTCGCCACCCACAGTCCAGATCCTCGTAGTAGTAGACGAAGTCCGGGTCGAAGCCCTCTGCCTCGAGAAAGAACTCTCGCTTTACGGACACATTGCACGAGTAGAAGCGTCCGAATCCTGCTTCAGAGCCGGTGATGCCGCGATAGTCGAATTGCGATCCGGACCAGTCCATCCAGCGGTTGAGGCGGTTCCGCTTGGTCTCACCGTGTAGAGCGACGTGCCCGAGCACCGCCACTTCAGGCTCGAGATTTCTCTTGTGCGCGTCCAGATGAAGGGCGACGAGGTCTGGGTCGGGGATCATGTCGTCGCCCAGGAAGAGCACGAGTGGCCGGTTCGTCGAGCGAGCTCCCAGGTTGCGAGCGCCGCCCGGCCCCCCGTGCTCGGTCTCGATCACCCGAGCGTCTCCCAGGTCGGGAACCTGCTGATCCAGACCGTCGACGACAACGATCACCTCGAAGCCGCCGGCGCTCTGACCCTTCAGCGCATCGAGCGTGCGGCGAACGATCGGCCAACGGTCACGCGTGGGGATGATGACGGCGAGGTCTCCGCCGCCGGAGTCAGGCATGCCGTTCGACGTCGAGCTCCGGCGGGCGCTGATCGGGTGGGCCGAAATACTCGAGCACCTTGGCCGGAACTCCGCCGACGAGGCAATACGCGGGAACTGGCTTGTTCACGAGGCTATTCGCCCCAACGACCGCCGCTTGCCCGATATCGGCCACGACTGTGCACTTCGAGTGCACGAGAACGTTGTCGCCGATGGTGATCGGGCGAAAGTCGTAACCCTGGTCCAGAAGATCCGTCGTCCAGTCGCGGAAGCGGTGACTCCCGTCGGCGATCTGCAGTGCTTGACCGAATATCGCCCGCTTGCCGATTTCGATCGTGGTCGAGCATTGGATGAG
>JBOGXL010000477.1:0-1817 GCA_050694575.1 Actinomycetota bacterium
GTTCATGCCCAGCGTCTGCGCCGCGTTCGGCGCATCACGCATCGCGGCGAGCATGCGGCCGAACGAGCTGCGGCGCACGACGAGAAACACGTTCGCGAACACAGCCACGACGACGACGAGGACGACGAAGAACAGCGCACCGAGGAAGGCACCGGACATGCTCGTGATCCCGAAGATGGTCGCTACGAGCAATACCGAAAGCGATCGGAACCACAGGAAGTCGAGCTGGCCCACCCGTACCTGCAAACCACCGAGGAACACGCCGGCGACGCCGGCGAGCAAGGCCGAGAGGCCGAACACCTTCAGCTTCGCGGCCGTGAGGTTCATGCCGAGGGTCTGGGCCGCGTTGGGCGCATCACGCATCGCGGCGAGCATGCGTCCGAACGAGCTGCGGCGCACGACGAGGAACACATTCGCGAAGACGGCGGCGAGGACCACGAGCGAGACGAACAGCGCGCGCTCGCTGAACAGTTCCATGCCGAAGACGTTGGGGCGTCCGACGGGCAGGGTCGTGCCTCCGCCGAGGACGTCCCGGTTCCCGAACACGAGGTTGTCCATCAGGATCGCCAGCGCCAGCGTGGTCAGCGCGAGATACAGGCCGCGCAGCCGCAGCGCCGGGAGGGCGACTATGCCTCCGACGACCCCGACCACTATCGCGGCGATGCCGAGCGCGATGACCCACGGGATGGCTTCGGGGAGCTTCGCTACCACGACGGCGCCCAAGCCGGCGAAGGACATCTGCATGAGCGAGACCTGTCCCGACAGTCCGGTGAGCAGGACGAGGCTGATGGTCAGCGCCGCGAAGACGAGCGCCTTGCTGCCGATGAGCAGCTGGTAGGGATCCAGGAGCCCCGAGACCGGCAGGGCAACGAGCAGAGCGACAACGCCGAGCGCCCACGTGAGCTTGGCCGAGGGAGGCTCGGGCTCGGAGTGCGTCCGGACTCGTTCGGGCAGGCGCAGCTCCCTGCGGACGAGGAGAGCGCCGAAGAGCAGAACGAACGGCAACGCCGGACGGAGGTTCTGGACGAGGTCGTTCTCCGTCGGCAGATACGCGACGATCATCGACTGAGACACGCCGAGAGCGACGGCACCGGCGAAGGTCGCCGGGAGGTTCTGCAAACGCCCGACGACCGCGGCTGCGTAGGCCGAGACGACGAGGAGGCTCAGCGTGTTCACCTCGAGGTTGAGGCCCGGCGCGATGAGGATCGCGGCGAGTCCGGCCAGCGACGCCCCCATCGCCCACGAAACGGCCGTCACGACGTTGGGGTTCAGGCCCTTGATCGCACAAAGCTCGCGGTTGTCGACCACGGCCCGCATCGCCACGCCGAGCCGCGTGTAGCGGAACATGGCACGGAATCCGAAGGCGATGGCGACCGCCGCGAGGATCGTCGTCGTCTGATCCCAAGTGACGTTCAGCCCGAGGATCGAGTAGGCGCGGTTCCCCCACAATCCGGGAAGCGTTCGAAGCTCGATCCCCCATATCGCCAGGGCTGTGCCCTGGAAGGCCAGCAACAACGCGAGCGTCACGACGAGCTTCGTCGCTACGGACGCACCCTTGAGCAGCGAGCGCATGACGAGGACGTCGAGCAGCACGCCTATCGCCGGGCCGATGACCAGCAACGCCATCGCGAGCGCCGCCGGCGTAGGCCAGCCGCGGTTCACGCGGAGCTCCCAGTAGACGAAGGCCAGGAACATGCCTATGGCTCCGTGCGCGAAGTTGAAGACGCCGGAGGTGATGTACGTGACCACGAGACCGGTAGCCGAGATCGCGTACACGGCGCTGATCGAGACGCCGATGATGAAGAAGACGAAGAACT
>JBOGXL010000478.1:0-6016 GCA_050694575.1 Actinomycetota bacterium
CGCTACGACAAAGGGTCGTAGTATTGGGCGGCGCGCGGCGGCTCGTTTTCGGGGGAGCACGACCATGACGACCTTCAGGCCACGCACCAGCCGGAAGCCGGGGGCCAAACGTACCGGTCTTCTTGTATGGACCATTACGGGGCTTCTCGTCGTCGTTTTAGTTCTAGTAGGCCTGGCGACGCAGCGGGGGGACGACGGCGAGACCGTCGTAACGACAGCGCGAACGGAGCCCCGTGTCGGCTCGCGGGCACCCGGGTTCTCCGTGCGCACGATCGAAGGCGAGAGGCTCACGCTTGCCGACGTCCGCGGCAAGCCTACTGTGCTCTACTTCACCGCCTACTCCTGCTTCACCTGCATCCCAAAGCTGCAGCAGCTCGGCCAGGTCTACGAACGCGTCGCGAACCGCGGCCTCGAGGTCATGGCCATCGACATCGACCCCAGCAGCACTCCGGAGCTGTTCGCGGCGTTCCGGCGCGCGGCCGGCTCACCCCCATTCGCGTTCGCGTTGGATGACGCAGGCCACAGCGCCCGCGCCTACAAGGTCCTCGCCACGGCTTGGACCGTAGCCATCGACCGAGCGGGCGTTGTGAGGTACGCGGCCGACTACGAAACCGCGGCCGTTCGCCGAGCTATCGAAGACATGCTCGGATGACCTCCCGGCCAGCGTCAACGGACCGACCGAGTCCGCAGCCTTCGATCGCGGCGCCTTCCGCCGAGCTCTCAGGGCAGGATGCCCGAGCCCCGCTCGCCCGGGAGCTTCGTGAAGACCTCGCCGTTCACGAGGCGGTAAACGTAGTACGCGGCGGCGGCCAGGAACAGAAGTCCTACGAGGATGTCGAGTCGGTGCCAGGGGATCGCCTTCGTCCCCCGGGGAAGCAGGCGCGATCCTACCCCGGCAGCCGTCATGAGCACGGCCGTCTGACCAAGCACGAACGCGCCGATGATCACTACGGCATAGCCGAGGCCGCCGATCACCGCGCTGGCGGCACCGAGCCCGAGGGAGACCGAGAGGCACCCCGGGCAGCCCGACACCGAGAACACAATGCCGAACGCAAAGGCCTGCAGCGGACGCGGCGGAAGCGTGTACGCCCGGTTGCACAGGCTTGTACGACGGGTGAGCAGCAAGAGGCCTACGCCTCCCATGACGGCCGCCGAGACGATATGGAGGACGACGGACACGCGGGACAGCGCCACCGTGACCTCCACGAACGCGTACCCGATCAGGCTCACCACGCCGTTCATCCCCACCACGAAGGCGAGGACCACCGGGAAGGCACGCGCGAGCGGGAGGGCCAAGCGTTGACCGCTCGAGTCCACCTGGCCGGGAGACATGAAGCTGACCACCGCGGGAACGGAGGGCCACGCGATGGGGGACAGACCGAGCATCGCCCCGACCAGGAAGGCGACCCCTGGAGCCAGCAGCGATGCCTCGCCCAGCCGCTCCAACAGCCCGTTGATCATCTTCGCTTTCTCCTCGAGCTCGGGCGCCGCCGGATTGGCGCGCCCGGCGACTCCGCGAATACTACGGTATGTAGTAACCGGGTGTGATGATCTTTCCTCCCTGCGCAAGTTGAGGTGAGAATCAGGTTTCTTGGTGCGCCGGCGTCGGCTCCATCGACGGCCCGAGAGTGAGCGGCGCCGGTCGCGTGCCCCCCTTTCGACGGGACAGCAGCCACACGGCCAGCGCCACCAATACAGCGACGGAGGCGAGCTGGGTCCCGGTCATCCCGAAGGCACGAGCCGGGTCAGTGCGCAGGAGGTCCAGACCGACGCGCCCCGCCGCATACCAGCTCGCGAAGAGGGCTGCCACCGACCCCGGAGCGCGAGGCTTGCGGAGGAACAGAACCAGCACGACGAAGAGCACCGACACCGACAGCAGGTCATACAGCGCCACGGGATGCACGACGGCGCCGAGCGGCGGGTCCGCGCCGGCGGCGTTACGGCCCAAGTACTCGAACCCCCACGGCAGGCCCGTGGGCTTGCCGAGGTGGTCGCCGGTGATGAGATCACTGGCACGCCCGAAGACGAGGCCAAGGGCAAGCCCGGGCGCCGCGAAGTCGAGCATGGACCACACGGGGAGCCGGTGCTTGAGGACTTTGGGGACCCCCGCCACGAGGCCCCCGAGGATCCCGCCGTAGAGTGTCATCCCGCCGTGCCAGACCATGAGTACCTCGGCCGGCGACTCGAGCTCGGAGACGTGGCCCGCTACCCAAACGAGGCGAGTACCGATCAACGAGCCGATGGCCACCCACGTGAGCACGTCCCACAGCGCCTCGTTGGGTACGCCCTGGCGACTCGTGTAGCGGGACATGACCCACGACCCGGCCAGGAAGCCCACGGCGATCAGGAGCCCGTGCGGAAGGAACGGGATCCCGAGGAACTCTCGGTGGGGATCCACGGTCCAGGTTATGAAAGCCAGATCCACGCGCGTCCTTCTTGCTATGTCAACTGGCCGCCGAGCACGGGCATCCTACTACAATACGTAGTACGAAGACCGCTGGGACAGAAAGTGATCGCCGATGTTTCAGTCCGCGAGAGCCGTTGCCACTCGGGGTTCCCAACGCGTCGATGACGATTCCCGGAGGGTCGCAGCAGGGAAACTCTATGGGGTCATCATGCCGCGGCCCGCGGACGGAGCGCGCATCATCGGCTTGCCGGACCCACGCGTGCCGTCCATGGGACCGTCGCGCATCATCCCCGTGTCAGACCCCACCATGCTCTCCATTTCCGCCATCATCTCGCCGTCCATGCGGCGCATGTCCGCGGGCATCGCGTCGTGCATGCGTTCCGAAGCGCCCGGCCCCATCATCTCGTCCATGAGCTCGTGCCGATCGCCTGGGGCGGCGGGCGCTTGCTGCGTTTCAACGGTGACGCTTTGCCGTCGGGCGTCGCTCTCGGATCGAGCGGCAAGGGGCAGGGCCGCGGCCGCGCCGATCGCAACTCCTGCCAGGAGGATAAGCAGCCGATCACGCATTGTGCTCGGTTCCGCCGTTGGGTGGGGGACGACCCCGGCGGGTCTCCCCGGACACCTCTCCTCGCTCGCCGTCTTCCCCCGGCGGACCGTCGCGCAAGACGGCTTCGGCTTCCTCGCTTACCGAGTCCGATTCGAGGGCGGCGATCTCGGCGGCGATGGCGTTCTGCTCCGCGTGCACTCGATCGAGTCGAGAGGTGAGCTCATCGACGCTTCGAGAAGAGGCTGCTTCGTGGCCCTCCGTCTGGTCGTCGGACGCGGGTTTGCGCGTCGGAGCGGCTTGCTCGCCGCGCATCCCGCGCATCATGAACCACATGCCGAGCGGACACGCCGCGAAGAGGAGCAAGGGCAGCGCAGCTCCGATCGCGCTTGGGAAGGCCGCCCACATCAACGCGGCCCCAACCGCGAGGGCAGCCAGCACCTTCCAGTTGCGAAGGCCGCTTCGGTTCACGTTCGCTCCTCCTTTCGCGATGGGCGCGGAGTCGTTACTACTACACGGCATCGTATACCCACCCTGCTATCGGACCTGGAGCACGGCACGCATCCCCGACTGGTAGTGACCGGGGACGTTGCAGATGAGCACATAGCTGCCGGCTTCGAGGTCGGCCGTCACCGTCTTGGTGTCGTCGGGCCCGACTTCGCTGATCTTGGCGATCACACTGATCCCCGAGCCCTCCTCGTCCACTCCCGCTGCCGCGACGGGAAGCTTGCCGGCGGCAAGGTCGGTCTCGATCACGCGGAAGTTGTGGTCGATCCGTCCGTTGTTGGTGACGAGGAACCGCACCTGCCCGGGTGAGACCGAGTCCGGATCGGCAACCACCGCGAACTCGTCGAGCTCGACTCGAACGGTGACCGCGGCCTGCCTCACCGCGGGTTCCCGGCCCTGCGCGCACGCTGCCGCCAGCGCCAACCCCGGAAGAAGGAAGAGCAGAAGGCGCTTTCCCATGGGCACTTACCGCCTTGTTTGCCGGGCACCGAGGTTACTACAAGATGTAGTAATTGTGCACGGCTACCCTCGGCCCCCGTAGGTGAACCGGCGGACGATCCGATGGCCGGGGCTCACGATCGTCTCGTAGACGAGCCGCCCCTGCTCATCGGTTTCCAGGCGCATCCAGATCCACGAGCCGGGCAGGAAGGCCGTGAAGGCCCGCGCGCCGTGCAGCGCGGGCACCGGACGTACGTCCGTCACCGCGCCCGCGGCGTACACCTCGAGGTCCATGAGCTTGCTTCCGGACAAGACGACCCGATTGCGGGCCCGAGACCGTGTGCCGCTTGAGACCACCTCGGTGAAGGCGACGCGTGGTTCGGCGCGCATGGCTTCCACGGTCCTGCGCAGCAAAGAAGGGTCCGCCGAGAGCACGGGCGAGGGAACCTCGAACCGCACGGTGCCGCTTTCCCACACCTCCGACCTCACCCGGACGTGCACCGCTGTCGCGCCGCTCTCCCAGCGGAACGCCGAGGTGGCGCACCCGACCCCGCACGGCCGCGGAGAGAGACGAAAGGAACGTCCCGAGGCGGTTCGGCCTTCGATGGCGATCTCGGACGGGGCGGGCGAGCGAGACGGCGCGATCACTCGTACCTGGAGCCGCCCGGGCGCAGCGGCGAGGTGGACGGCGAGCGAGCCGGCGAGATCCGCGAAACGACCGGCCCGTCCTCGCAGGGGCGGGGGGCCGAGGAGACCTTCTGTCGCCTCAGCTCGGGGCGGGGGGGTGGCCGCCAACGTGGAGGCGGCGCCGACGGCCAGGAGCACCAGCGCGGCCTCCGGGCGAACGAGCCGCGACACGAGGCTGGACCGGACTCCCGACTTACCCCGGACGCCTCGGCTGCGAGCGACGGTGGCGAGGCCGAGTGCGCCGCCCACGAGGCCGAGCTTGCCTATCAAGATCAGGCCGTAGGTCGAGCTGAGGAGCTGCCCCGGACGCTGGAACTGAGAGAAGGCTGTGAGTGCCCCGGCCCCGACGGCGATCGCTACCGCAACAAGAGCCAGGGCCGCATAGCGTCGCACGCCGTCTGCCACCGCCTCGCGGACTTCCGCTCCGCGCGACCTCCACAGCACCACGAGCAGATGGACAAGGGCCCCAAGCCACACCCCTACGGCAACGATGTGGATCGCGTTCGCCGGAGCGGACCACCAGGAGCCCGGCCCGCTTCCCGCGTGGCCCCGGAGGGCGGCGACCGTCAGCGCCGCCGCGAGGGGGCCGAGCGCCCACCGGCGCAGTCGCGGCAGCGCGAGCAACGCCAGTCCGTAGCCGGCGAGGGTGAGCTGAACGAGGGCCAGGAGGGCCGGGCGATCGGCGAGCGCGGCCAGGCCACGAGGAACACCGGCGCCGGACGCGGAAAGGGAGAGCGCGACTTGCGCAACGCCTCCCACCATCCCCAGGACCACCAGCGCTCCCACGGGCAGACGGAGGGCTCTGGCTCCCATGCGTTCGGCGAGCGGTCCCCAGATCCACCGCTCGCTCACCAGGCCTCCGAAGGCGACGAGGAGACCCGCGAGGGCGACCCAGCCCGAGGCGGCCTGCGGCCAAGCGACCCGGCCGGTGCGCCGGGCGGCCGGGACGCGTTCGGCCTCCCCCATGGCGAATGCGAACTCGCCGGCCTCTTCGTGGCCGTCGACCGCGCTGACCGCCCGCCACGCCACGACGTACACGCCTTCGGCCAGTCGGGGGAGGGGAAGCTCCACAGACAGACCGTCGGGTGCACGCCGAAGCGGCCCGACGTCGACCAGACGCTCGCCTCCAGATCGCACCTCGACCCGGACGCTGCCGGGAGCGACCGGCTCCGTGAAACGCAGCTCGACCATGGCGATAGGGGTCACAAGTCGCTCGCCCTGCTGGGGGCTGGTCGAAACGAGGAAGGCATGTGCGTTCGCTGGCGAGGGGAGCAGCAAGACGGCGAGGATTGGCGCGAGGAGGAGTAGGAAGAGCCGGCCAGCGCGGCGGCTCACGAGGGAGTCGGCCGACGGCATCAGCCGCCGAGGGCCCGGCGCCGATCGTCGAAATCGTCGCGGTCGATGTCTCCCCGCGCGTATCGCTCCTCGAGGAT
>JBOGXL010000479.1:0-2905 GCA_050694575.1 Actinomycetota bacterium
TGTCGGCGCACTTGTGCTTCACGGCCTGGAACGACCCGATCGGACGGCCGAACTGGATCCGGTTCCTCGCGTACTCCACCGACATGTCCATCACCTGGGCGGCCCCGCCCACGCATTCGGCGCTCAGCAGCGCAGCCGCCTTCTGCAGTCCGCGCTCGAGGGGGGCCCAGCCCCCGTCGGCTTCGCCGAGGACGGCACCGGGCGCGACGCGCACGCCGTCGAAACGGACCTCACACAGCCGGCGCGTTGTGTCCATGGCCTTGAGCTGCGCGACGGACACGCCGTTTGAGCTCGTATCGACGGCGAAGAGCGTGACGCCTTCGGTCGGGTCGTCGCTCTCCGATGTCCGAGCGGCGACGACAAGGGTATCGGCAACATGGGCGTCAAGCACGAAGCTTTTCGTCCCGTTGAGCACGTAGCCGTTGTCCGGGCGGCCCGACATCTCGATGCCGGACGCGTCGACGCGCGCGCTCGGTTCGGTGTACGCGAGCGCCGCCGTCCTCTCGCCCGAGGTGATGGGGCCGAGGAGGGCTTGGCGCTGCTCGTCGTTGCCGGCTTCGAGGATCACCGGCGCCGCCAAGGCCACCGTCGCGAAGAACGGACCGGGCAGGACCGCTCGTCCCATCTCCTCGAGCAGGACGGCCAGATCGACGTAGGTCATGCCTTGCCCGCCGAAGGCCTCGGGGACGGCGATGCCCATCCAGCCCAGCTCCGCCATCTTCTTGTAGAAGGACGGGTCGTGCGCCGTAGCGCTCTCCATCTGCGCACGCACGAACGAGGTGGGGCATTCGTTCGTCAGGAAGTCGCGCGCGTACTTGGCGAGCGTTTCCTGGTCTTCGTTCAGGCCGAAATCCATCGCCCGGGAAGAGTACACAAGAAGTGTGGCGGCTAGAGACGTCCCGGCTAACATTGGGGCGATGGACCTCAAGAAGATCCAGGAGTTCTGCCGCGATCGCCTCGACAGGAAGAGCGCGGCTCGCGATGCCGCCCTCGCGGGGTCCCGCATGACGATCCGTTCGTGCGCGAACGCGATACGCGCCGTGCACAGGAGCGAGTGGAAGGAAGCGAAGAGGCTGATCCGCGAGGCCGAGAAGACCCTGCGGGAGGCGGAGAACGCGCTCAAGCCCTTCCCCGAGATCTTCTTCGTCGGGTTCCTGACCGACGCGCAGAAGGAGTACGTGGAAGCCCGCGCGACCTACGCGATCATCCGCGGCGAGGAAGTGCCGGCGCCCGAGGACCTCGGTATCGGTGAAGCACCGTACCTCAACGGGATGGGCGAGACGGTCGGTGAACTCCGCCGCTTCATCCTCGATCTGATGCGCCACGGCGAGCTCGAGCGCTGCGAGGAGCTCTTGGACGCGATGGACGACATCTATTACGTCCTGACGTCTATGGACTATCCCGACGCGATCACCGGGGGCTTGCGCCGGACGACGGACGTGGCGCGCAGCCTGATCGAGCGCACGCGGGGCGAGTTCTCGATCGCGCTCATCCAGGAGAACCTCGAGTCGGCGCTCAAGGAGCACTCGAAGAGGCTCGAGTCGTCCTAAGGCGTCGCGCGAGCTCTAGAAGAAGGAGCTCCCCATCTGACCCGCCATCGGCGCGTCGATCGAGTACTCGGGATCTAGCGCCGGCGGCTCGGGCTCCGACTCCTTCCGGGCGAGTGCCTTCTCGTTCAGCTCCTCGGCCCGCGCGCGCTTGGCCGGCTCCTGCGCGACGTCACGCTCGGCGAACTCCGGCATGATCTCCTTCGCGAAGAGCTCGTAGGACGCGCAGATGTCCTCGTGCTGCGTGTGTCCGGCCTGGGAGAAGAAGACCACCTGGTCGACGCCGGCGGCCTCGTAGCGGCGGAGGACGTCGCGGATCTGGTCGGGCGTGCCGATGCATCCGCGTATCGCGTCGGGGGCCTGGTTCATCTGCTGCATCCGGAAGATCGAGAACTGGTCGCCGTTGTGCTCGTAGGAGTCCCAGATCGACGTGCGACCCGGGAAGTGGCGGCCGAACACGTAGAACCACGCGAGCGCGTAGCCGAAGAACATCAAGCCCTTCTCGCCCTTCGCGATCGCTTCTTCCTCCGTCGGCGCGCACATCAGGGGGGACACGCACGCGATGTTGGCGTTGACGAACTTCCCGATCGGGACGCAGTCGTTCTCGAGGGTGTTGTAGTAGTCGTTCACCCACGTGACGGCTTCGTCCGCCGAGATGAACGAGAAGGTGAGGGCGCCCATGCCGTTCTGGGCGGCCAGGTGGATGGTGGGGCGCTGCGAGCACGCGACCCACAGGGGTGGGTGCGGCTTCTGGGCCGGCTTCGGCACGCAGTTGCGCGCCGGACCCGAGACGAAGGTGCCGTCGTGTCCCGTGAACGGCTCCTCGGTCATGTAACGGATCGCGAGCTCGGTACCCTCGCGCCACATGTCGCGCTTGCGCTCGCGGTCGACGTTGAAGCCGCCGAGCTCGGCTTCCGAGGACGACTCGCCCGTGCCGAACTCGACGCGACCGTTGGAGACGAGGTCGAGCGTGGCGATGCGCTCGGCGACGCGGGCCGGGTGGTTGTAGCCCGGTGGCGTCTGTACGATGCCGTGCCCCAGGCGGATGTTCTTCGTCCGCTGGGAGTACGCGGCGAGGAGCACCTCGGGGGCCGAGGAGTGCGCGTACTCCTCGAGGAAGTGGTGCTCGACCTGCCACACGGTGTGGAAGCCGAGCTCGTCGGCGAGCTCGACCTGCTCGAGTACCTCCTGGAAGAGCTTGAGCTCGTCTCCGTCGTTCCACGGACGGGGAAGGTTGTGCTCGTAGAACAGTCCGAACTTCATGTCGCCAGCCTCCTGATCGTCTCCTCTATCACGTCACACGCCGCTTCGAACCCAAGTCCTTGGTTACGTCGGAGCGAGCGCCACATCAACGAGTC
>JBOGXL010000480.1:0-2617 GCA_050694575.1 Actinomycetota bacterium
ACGACCGAGGCCGCCGCGCTGGGGTTCCGCAGCTTGGGCGTGACGGGAGGTGAGCCGTTCCTGCTCCCCTACCTCCCCGACCTTCTCGGCTCACTCGCCGCCGTGCTGCCGCTGATCGTTCTGTCCAACGGCACGCTCTTCGACGGAGCGCGCTTGGCACGTTTGGCACGGCTCGGAGGTCTGCCGCTGAAGATCCAGCTCTCCCTGGATCGCCCAGACCCTATTACCAACGACGCCCTGCGGGGTCCCGACAACTTCGCCAAAGTCGTCGAGGCGATCCCGCGCCTGCTCGACCTGGGAATCGGTGTGAGGATCGCCACGACCCTGGGGGACGCCGACCCCGCCGAGCTCGCGCGCCTGTGCCACCTCCATCGAGAGCTGGGGGTGAGCGACGACGACCACGTCGTGCGTCCGATCGTGCGGCGAGGACGCGCGGCGTCCAACGGCATGGGGGTCACCGCAGGATCGGAGGAGCTCCAGCCGGAGCTGACGATCACGGCCGACGGCGCCTTCTGGAGCCCGTTCGCCCCGACCGTCGAGGCCGGGAGGCTCGACATCGACATGCTCATCACCCGGACGACATCGCCTCTCAGTGTTCCGGCCGATGCGATGCTGCGCGTCGTGGAAGGTCGCCCCCGAGGCGACGACAGCCTTGCGGGGATCAGGTGAGCGTGACCGTGCCGGCCCCGGTCGGGGCCGCAGCGATGAGCCGGAAGATCCTCGACCGTCTGGAGGCAGAGTCCCGAAGAGTGATGCCGGCGATCGTGCGCATCACCGTGGGCCTGCTTTGGCTCGTCAACGTCGACTGGAAGCGGCCGCCCGACTTCGGGAGCGAAATGGGACGCGGCCTGGCCCGGTTCGTCAACCACGGCATCGAGTACCCGGTGTTCCCTCCTTACTCCTGGGTCTTGGAGAACGTCGTGCGGCCGAACATCGAGGTATTCGGGTGGGTGACGCTCGTCGTCGAAGCGACACTCGCCGCCCTGCTGGTGTTCGGGATATTCACGCGAGCGGCCGCCCTGATGGGAGCGGGCCAGAGCGCGGCGATCGCGCTTTCCGTGATGAACGCTCCGGGCGAGTGGTACTGGTCCTACATCCTCATGGGCACTGTCCACCTCGCGGTATTCGCCTCCGGCGCCGGGAAGGTCTGGGGCGTCGACGCCATCATCGCGGCACGACGGGCCACGTCATCGGCATCGAGCGGCGAGGCCGTGAGCACGCTCCGACGCAGTGTCGGTCGGGGACGAACGGCCGTCTTCGCGGCGCTGGGAGCCTACGGTGTGATAGTCATCGCCCTGCAGCGCGATCATCCCTTCCTCACCGCGGACTACCCGGACACCGGGTTCGCGTTGTTCAAGGGGACGATGGCCCTCGGAGTGGTTCTCGTGGCGGTGGGGTGCGTCGTCGCCCTCACGGCCGGCCGAGCCGGCGGTCGGATCGCGGGGTCGGCGCTGTTCGTCTTCGCGCTGGCCGCCTTCGTCACCTACCGGAGCCCCATCAACGTCTTGTCGGCGGCGCCGTCCACCGCCGCCATCCTCGTCGGCGCCGGTGCGTTCGTCTTGGCGTCCGCGCCGCCGAGGCGCGGACGTCCGGCTGCTTGACGCGAACCGATCGGGCGAGAGTCCTCGCTCAGCCGGTCGAGGCCGGCAGCAGGACGTCGAAACGCGCACCCTGGGCTGGAGCGGGAGCCGCGGCGACGCGGATCTCTCCTCCGAGCGCCTCGACGATCCGTTTGCTCATGGCCAGGCCCAACCCCGCGCCGCCGGTCGATCGCGACGGATCACCCCGCCAGAACGGCTCGAACGCTCGCCCGGCTTCTACCGCCGAGAGGCCCGGTCCGGTGTCGGACACCGCGACCCGCAGCCCCGTCGGGGCCGAGCGCGCCCACAACGTGACGCAGCCCTCCGTGGGCGTGTGATGGATCGCGTTCTGCAACAGGTTCTGCAGCACGCGCGTCAATCGCGGCGAGCACAACGCCCGCCCGGCGTCGCCGAGGGTCGTCTCGACCAAGACGCGCTTGCCGAGCGCCTGAGCGCGGCACGCGGCCACGGCGGAGGACACGACGTCGTCCAGGCGCACACGCTCGGACTCAGCCGCGATCGCGCCGGCGTCGAGCTGAACCAGCTCGAACAGATCGTCGACAAGCTCGGAGACCGAGCGCACGGTCCGCCGCATCTCGGCGGCGTAGCGACGAAGGCTTGTCTCGTCGGACACGACGCCGTCGTCGATGGCTTCGACCATCGCACGCAAGCCGGCCAGCGGCGTGCGCAGATCGTGGGAGACGGCCGTGATGAGATCCCGCCGCTGCGCCTCGGCCGTGCGCTCCCGCTCGAGCGCAGACCGAAGCCTGCCTGCCATCTCGTCGAAGGCGCCCGCCAGTGACTCGAGCTCGGGCCCTCCGCCCACGCTTCCCACCCGCACCTCGAGGTCACCTTCGGCGAGCAGCTCGGCCCCCAGGCGGAGGCGATCGACCGCCTGCGCAGGCGACCTCGCGAGCGCAAGGGCCGCTCCCAGGGCAGCTCCCAGCGCACTCAAGAGCAAGACCACGACGAGCACGGCGTCGTGACGACTGACGAACATGAGCTGCGTGAAGACGGCCAGACAGGCCAAGCTCACG
>JBOGXL010000481.1:0-18374 GCA_050694575.1 Actinomycetota bacterium
GCTACGAGTCGTTCGGTTCGCCGTCCGGCCCGGCCCTCCTTCTCATCCGCGGCTTCGGCAGCCAGATGGTGGCGTGGCGGCCGGAGTTCTGCGAGCAGCTCGCCGGGCGCGGCTTCTGTGTCACGCGCTTCGACAACCGGGACGTCGGGTTGTCCAGTCAGCTCGACGGAGTCGAGTACACCGTCCGGGACATGGCCGCCGACACCGTAGGGCTGCTCGACCATCTCGGCGTCGCCGCCGCGCACATCGTCGGCATCTCGATGGGCGGGATGATCGCTCAGCAGGTGGCCGTCGACTTCCCTGATCGTGTCCTCACGCTGACGTCGATGGCCTCGTCGATCGGCGGGCGGGATGCCGTCGCGCCGACGCCGGAGGCTGCTTCGATCTTCGTCGGTCCCGCGGCACGATCCCGCGAGGAGTACGTCGAGAAAGCCGTCGCCGACAGGCGCATCATCGGCAGCCCGGGGTTCCCGTTCGACGAAGAAGAGATCCGCGAGATCGCCGCCGAGTCCTACGACCGCTGCCACTCCCCGGCCGGACGGTTGAGGCAGATGCTCGCGATCCGCGCGGCCGGAAGCCGGCGTGAAGCCCTCGGACGGCTGAAGATCCCAGCCCTGGTCATCCACGGCGACGCCGATCCCCTCGTCCCGCTGGACAACGGCAAGCAGACGGCCGAGGCGATCCCGGGAGCCGAGCTCGTCGTGATAGAGGGACTCGCGCACGACACGCCGCGCGGCGCGTGGCCGCAGCTCATCGACGCCATAGTGGGCGTCGCCCGCCGGGCACACGCGCGTAACTGACGCGTGGAGCCGGTTCGGCCCGACTACACCGGCGCTTGTGTCGCCGGACTCGTTCGCGCCCTGCGCGGTCGCGAGGCGTGGATCCCAGATCCGGTGCCAGAGGCCGAGGCCGTCGTCCTGTTCGTCGTCGATGGGTTGGGCTGGCAGATCTTGGAGCAGCATCGCCGAGCGATGCCGGCGCTGGAGGCGCTGGCCGGCGGCCCCATCAGCACGGTTGTTCCGTCGACGACCACCACGGCGCTCACCTCGCTGACGACGGGACTGTCGCCCGCCGAGCACGGGATAGTCGGCTACCGGTTGCTCGTCGGCGGCGAAGTGATGAACGTTCTCCGCTGGTCGATGTCCTCCGACCGACGTCCTCCCGCTCCCGAAGACCTCCAGCCGCGGCTGGCGTTCAACGGCGAGCCGCTCCCCGTCGTAACGAGGGCCGATTTCGCATCGACGGGGTTCACGAACGTGCACCTGCGCGGCGCACGATTCTGCGGCTGGCACGCGGCGTCGAGCATCGCCGTGCACTGTCGTCGGCTCCTCGGAGAGGGCGAACGCTTCGTGTACGCGTATTACGGCAACGCCGACATCGTGTTCCACATGCACGGGCTCGCCGACGACTTCCTGCTCGCCGAACTCGCATCCGTCGACAGGCTCGTCGCCGACCTGCTGGATGCGATCCCGTCCTCGGCTGCTCTTGTCGTCACGGCCGATCACGGACACGTCCCCTTCGATCGCTGGATCGAAACGACACCGCTCGAGGGCTTTCTCACCGCGCAGTCGGGTGAGGCACGCTTCCGCTATCTCCACGCTCGCCGCGGTGCCGAGGGCGACCTGCTGGCCGCCGCTGCCGACCTCTACGCGTCGGACGCGTGGGTGTTCCCACGGGACCGGCTCGTCGACGAGGGCTGGCTCGGCCCCCAAGCGATGACGAGCGAGGTCCGTCGTCGCGTCGGAGACGTCGTGCTGGCGGCGCGCGAACCGGTCGGGTTCCTCGATCCGGCCAACTCCGGCGAGCGACGGCTGCGCAGCGGGCACGGGAGCCTCACCCCGGGCGAGATGCTTGTGCCGCTGCTGGCCGCGCGTGGCCGCGCCTAGCCCACCTATCATGGGCGGCCGTGGAAGACACCCTCAACGTCGGCTATTTCCGCTCGCCGTCCATCGCCGGTGATCGCGTTGTCTTCCTCTGCGAGGACGACGTGTGGACCGTCCCGCGCGACGGCGGCATCGCCCGCCGGCTGACCTCGAACCTCGGCCCGGTCGGCCGTACCATCGTGTCGCCCGACGGACGGCTCGTCGCGTTCACCGGAACCGAAGAGGCGCACGCCGAGGTCTACGTCATGCCCGCCGACGGGGGCCCGGCGCGGCGCCGTACCCATCTCGGCGCCGCATCGGCCGTGCGGGGGTGGACACCGGCTGGTCGCGTCGTCCTCATGACCGACGCCGCTCGCGCGAACCGCGGCGACTACGTGCTGTTGAGCGTCGATCCCCACGCCGGCCCGCCGGAGGCTATCGCCGTCGGCACGGCTACCGAGCTCGCGTACGCACCGGAAGGCAAGGGCATGGTGCTCGGACGACACACCATCGACCCCGCCCGGTGGAAGCGATACCGCGGTGGCACACGAGGCGACGTCTGGGTGGATGCGCGCGGAACGGGAACCTTTCGAAGGCTGCTTCACCTCGAGGGGAACCTCGGCTCCCCGTTATGGGTCGGAAAGCGGATCTACTTCCTGTCCGACCACGAAGGGATAGGCAACCTCTATTCGTGTACGCCCGGGGGCCGGGATATCAAAAGGCACACCGACCACGACACGTACTACGCAAGGTGGGCATCGTCGGACGGCCGGCGGATCGTCTACCAGCTCGCGGCCGAGATCTGGATCTACGACCCGGACACCGATACGTCCGGGCGCATAGACGTCGACTTTCGCAGCCCGCGCGTCCAGCGCAACCGGCGCTTCGTCGAGGCGAACAAGTACATGCATTCATGGCAGATACACCCCGACGGCCACTCCGTCGCCGTGAACGCCCGCGGGAAGCTCCACACGATGCCGCTCTGGGAACAAGCTGTTCGTCAATACGGAGAGCGCGACGGCGTTCGTTACCGCCTCGCACAGTGGACACGCGGCGGCGGCTCCATCGTGTGCATCTCCGACGCCGGCGGAGAAGAGGCGCTGGAGGTGCACTCGACCGAGGACCCGACGACATCGAAACGACTGGGCAGGGTGGACATCGGGCGGGCGATCGAGATCGCCGTCTCGCCCCGACGCGACGAAGTCGTGGTCGCGAACCACCGCAACGAGCTCGTCTGGGTGAACGTCCGGACGAACCGCAACAAGGTCCTCGACCGTAGCCGGTTCGCACGCATCACAGGCGTCGTGTGGTCACCGGACGGCCGGTACGTCTCGTACAGCTGCTCCGAGACGCAGCGCACCTCTTCCATCAAGTTGTGCGAGGTGGCGAGCGGAAAGACCGACCTGCTCACCAGGCCGGAGTTCCGTGACATCGCGCCCTCGTTCGATCCCGACGGCCGATACCTGTACTTCCTTTCCTCTCGAGTGTTCGATCCCGTCTACGACACCGTGTACTTCGACTATGGATTTCCACGATCGGTCCGCCCCCACCTGATTACGCTTCAGGCGGACCTGCCTTCGCCGTTCATCCCCGTTCCCAAGGGTCTCGGCGAGAAGAAGAAACCCGACGAGGAAGGGAACGGGCCGAAGGATCGGGCCTCCAAGCGCCCGGCGAGCAGATCGCGGACGCCGATGGAAGGTCCGGCCGCCAACGGCGCGAAAGCCGATCCGAAGCCGGTGCAGATCGACCTCGACGGCATCCAGGACCGCGTGGTCGCGTTCCCCGTCCCCGAGGGCCGGTACGCGCAGATCTGGGGGATCCGGAACAAGGCGCTGTTCACGAACTTCCCCGTCAGCGGAACGCTCGGACGAGATTGGTTCGACACTGACGAAGAACCCAAGGGAAAGCTCGAGTCCTATGACCTCAACGAGCTTCGCCACGAGACCCTCGTCCAGGGGATCAGCGGTTTCCGGGTGTCGGCCGATGGGTCGACGCTCGTCTACCAGGCCGCCCGGCGACTCCGCGCCCTCCGCGCCGGCGAGAAGCCGGATCCGAAGAACGAGCACGAGGGCCCGGGTCGGCGCAGCGGGTGGATCGACCTCGGCCGCGTCCGCATCTCGGTGCACCCGCCGACGGAGTGGCGACAGATGTATCGCGAGGCGTGGCGCTTCCAGCGCGAGCACTTCTGGGTGGCGGACATGTCGGGCGTGGACTGGGAGGCGATCTACGAGCGGTACCTCCCGCTGGTCGACAAGGTCGCGAGCCGCCTCGAGTTCTCCGATCTCATGTGGGAGATGCTCGGTGAGCTGGGCACGTCGCACGCCTACGAGGTGGGCGGCGACGTTCGGCCCCCGCCGCCGTACCGCGTCGGACATCTGGGCGCGGATATCGCTCTGCGCAACGGCCGGTGGGTGATAGAGCACATCGTCGGCGGTGACGGCTGGGATCCGATGGCCGGCTCCCCCCTGGCCGGGCCCGGGATCGGCGTACGTGAAGGCGACACGATACTCGCGGTCAACGGACAGGCGACCTCACCGGGCGTCTCACCGCAGTCACTGCTCGTTCACCACGCCGGCGTCGAGGTCGAGCTGCGGGTCGCCGACGGTCGCGGAAACAACGTGCGCACACCTGTGGTGAAGACCTTGGTCTCGGAGACCGCGGCCCGCTACCGCGAGTGGGTCGAGCGCAACCGGGCGCTCGTCCACGAGCGCACCGGGGGCCGGGTCGGCTACGTGCACATCCCCGACATGGGTCCGCGCGGCTACGCCGAGTTCCATCGGTATTACCTCTCGGAGGTCGAGCGCGAGGGACTCGTCGTCGACGTCAGGTTCAACGGCGGCGGTCATGTATCGCAGCTGATCATCGAGAAGCTGGCGCGCGGGCGCATCGGCTACGACGTCACCCGTTGGGGTGAGGCAGAGCCGTACCCGTCCGACTCCCCTGCCGGTCCGTTGGTGTGCCTCACTAACGAGCTCGCCGGGTCGGACGGCGACGTCTTCACGCACGTGTTCAAGCTCAAGAAGCTCGGACCGGTGGTGGGGAAGCGAACGTGGGGAGGAGTCGTCGGCATCACCCTGCGGCACGTGCTCGTCGACAACGGTGTGACGACCCAGCCCGAATACTCCTTCTGGTTCACCGACGTGGGATGGGGCGTCGAGAACTACGGCACGGATCCGACGCATGAGGTCGACATCACCCCGCAAGACCACGCGAAAGGACGCGACCCGCAGATGGACGCGGCGCTGCGGCTGGTCATGGGCGCGTTGAGGAAGTTCAAGCCACTGGCTCCGGACATGCGATCGCGTCCCCGCTTGACGCTTCCCGTCCTGCCCCCTCGTAAGGCGAAGGCCTCGTCGCGGCCACGGAAGCGGTGATGGCCGGCGTACTCGTCACGGGCGGTACGGGCGTCCTCGGCAGCGAGATCGTGCCCCGGCTGCTCACGAAGGGCTACGACGTCCGCGTGCTCTCTCGCCGGGCGCAGCCGCGCGTTCCGGCGGGGGCGCGCACGGTGCGTGGCGACCTCGTCACGGGAGCCGGGATAAACGATGCCGTGGCGGGTGTGGACGTCATAGTGCACTGCGCAAGCGGAACCCGAACGCTGCGGAGCCTCACCTATCGATCGGGACGCCGCACCGACGTGGAGGCGACGCGACGGATGCTCGACGGCGCACGACGTTCGGGTGCAACGCCGTTCGTTGTGTACATCTCCATCGTCGGGATCGACCGCATCCCCCTCGGCTATTACCGGGCCAAGCTCGAGACCGAGCAGGTGATCGAGGCGAGCGGTCTGCCGTATTCCACGCTGCGTACGACGCAGTGGCACACCTTCGCATGGGAGATCGCAAAACGGCTCACCGCCTTCCCCGTCGTCCTCGCGCCGAAGGGCCTCCGGCTCCAGTTGCTCGATCCGGGCGAGGTGGCCGACCGCATGGTCTCGCTCCTCGAGGCCGGTCCGGCCGGGATGACGCCCGACATGGGTGGCCCCGAGACGCTCGACATCGTCGACGTGCTCCGTTCGTACCTCCGGGCCAAGGGCAAGCGCCGCGCCGTGGCCTCGGTCCGTTTCCCGGGCCGGGCGGTAGCCGCGTTCGCCGCAGGCCACAACCTCACGCCGGCCTACGCCGACGGCCGCATCGCGTGGGAGGATTGGCTCGCGCAGCACGCTTCGTAGGGCGCGCAGACCTACTTGATAGCGACCACGTCCACTTCGCCTTCACGGCGCAGGACGTGGACGGCTACGTCGCCCTCGTGGGAATGGAGGCGCAGGTCGACGGAGGCATCGCCGGCCCGCAGTCCCTTGAGCTCGAGCTCGCGAAGGAAGGGCGGAAGCGCCGGACGGTCGAGGACGATGCGCCGCTGCGCTGCGTCGATCTCGAGTCCGAGCGTGGCTTTGAGCAGCAAGAAGACGGACCCGGCCGCCCACGCCTGCGGCGCGCACGCGAGCGGGTACTCGACGGGACCCTGTCCCGGACGCCGCGGGAAGCCGCAATACAGCTCGGGCAGACGATTGAACTCGAGGGCGACCGACGCGTCGAGCATCGCGCCGAGGATTCGGTGCACGACGTCCTTGCGTCCGTAGTTGGCCAGGCCCTGAGCGATCAAGGCGTTGTCGTGCGGCCAGACCGATCCGTTGTGGTAGGTGATGGGGCCGTAGCGCGCTTCGGACGTCCCGAGCGTCCGGATCCCCCAGCCGGAGAAGAAGGCGTCCGAGGCGAGGGTCGAGGCGACGATGCCGGCCCGCTGATCGCCGGCGATCCGCGCCGTGAGGCAGTGTCCGGCGTTGGACGCTCGCACCGCGCACTGCCGCTTCTCACCGTCGAGCGCGAGGACGTACGTCCCCAGCTCGGCCGACCAGAACGCTTGCTCGAACGACTCCTGCAGGCGCGTCGCTTGCTTGAAGAGCTCTTCGGCCCGGTCGGTGGATCCGAGAGCCGCGGCGACCTCCGCCGCCCGGCGCTTGGCCCAGTACACGTACCCCTGCACCTCGCAGAGCGCGATGGGCGGAGGAGCGACGCCGCCGTCGGCATGGAACACGGCGTCGTGCGAGTCCTTCCATCCCTGTTGGATGAGCCCGCGCTCGGAGCCTCTATACTCGATGAATCCGTCGCCGTCGGAATCGCCGTACTCGTCGATCCAACGCAGCGCCGCTTCGATGTTCGGCCAGATCGACCGCAAGAAGTCGAGGTCACCGGTGGAGGCGAAGTACTCGCACGCCAGAACCACGAACCACGGTGTGGAGTCGATGGAGCCGTAGTACCGGCCGAAGGGCACCTCACCCAACGCGGCGAGCTCGCCCGTGCGTTGCTCGTGCAGGATCTTTCCCGGCTCGGCCTCACGCTCCGGATCGACAACCTGCGCTTGCGTCTCGGCTAGATAGGAAAGGACACCACGTGCGAGTGTCGGTTCCACCCACAGCAGCTCGTACGCGGTGATGAGCGCGTCCCGTCCGAAAGGGGCGCTGAACCACGGGACCCCCGCGTACGGATAGGGACCGTGCGGTGTGTCGGTGATCATCATCCGCAGGTCGGCGAGCGAGCGATCGAGCCACGCGTTGCACAGCTCGTTCGACGTCCGGACGTCGCATTCGTCGATCGACAGACGCTTCTGGCTCTCGCGTTGGTGCACGATGGCCGTTTCGTAGGGCTCGACCGTCCGGCGCGCCGGCCCTTCTTCGCACGCGACGACGACGAAAAGCTCCCGCGGGGAGGCGGGAGGAAGCGCGACGCGGAAGCGGATCTCCGAGCCGTCGGCGATCCCTTCGGGCGATGCGACAACCCGAGTTCGGCGCTCGACGTCGTCGAGTCCGTCGTACCCGATCACCAGCGTCTGGTCGGCGGACTCGGTCCCCCGGACGGTCCCGCGCTTATCCCGCTTGAAACCGCGGACCTCGAAGATGTCCGCGAAGTCGGCCTCGAAAGCCAACGTGAGCTCGACGTCCGTTGTCGTCGTGCTGTAGTTGAACAGACGCAGCCGTTGGTAGCACGACCCTTCCCACAGGAAGACCGATCGGAAGACGTGGATCATCCCGCGCGGCACGACAACGTCGCCGAAGGCCATGTCCGGGTTCGTCAGATCGACGGAGAACACGACGTTGTCCTCGGCTACGGAGGAGCTCAGTAACAGCGGCCGCTCCTCGCCCAGATGCAGCACCGACCGGGACAGGAAACGCGTTCCCTTGTGGTACAGCCCGTGCTCCCCTCTTCCCAGCCCCTGCATGTCCCCGTAGGGGTCGAAGATCGCGAAGGTCTCGCCTTGCTTGAGGACGCGACTGCGCGTTTCCGCCAGTGGGGACGTGGCGAGGATGTAGTACTCGCCGCCGATGCGGATGACCTCGGCCACGGGGGTTAGATCGCCGGGCGTCCGTGGTCGTCCGGAGGCAGCCGGGTGCTTATCGCCGCAGCTTCCGGGCGCGGATCGAGCGCGGGTGGGGAGGACGGGGACGTGATCACCTGCTCGTACGCGGCGACGTAAGCCGTCGCCATACGCGAAGCGGAGAACCGGCGCTCGAAGGTCTCGCGGCACTTCCGGCGGTCGATGGTCGTCGACGTTGCAGCCGTCACCGCGTCGTCGATGCTGTCGACGATGAACCCGTCGACACCGTGCGTGATGACCTCGGGGACCGAACCCCGCCGATACGCGATGACGGGCGTGCCGCACGCGAGCGCTTCGATCATCACGAGTCCGAACGGTTCGGGCCAGTCGATGGGAAAGATCAACGCGCCCGCGTGGCCGAGGAACTCGCTCTTCTCACCTTCACCGATCTCCCCGACGTATTCGATGAGCGGGTGGTCCAAGAGGGGATGGACAGACGTCTCAAAATACTCGACGTCTACCCTGTCCACCTTCGCGGCGATCCGCAGCGGCACCTTCAGCCGCTTCGCCACCTCGATGGCTCGGTCGACCCGCTTCTCGGGGCTGATTCGTCCGAGGAAGGCGAAGTAGTCCCCCGGCGACTCGTGGAACCGGAACGTGCTCTCCGGTAGCCCGTTGTAGACGGTGGCCGTCCAGTTCATCCACGGCATGGGTGCTCGCTGATCGTTGGAGATCGACACGTTCGGGAGCTCGCGGAACGTGCTGTACAGACCCATCAGGTCGGCGAGGTCGAGTCGTCCGTGCTGCGTCGACAGATGCGGCGTGGTCAATCGCCGCGCGATGGGGAAGTGCATGTACCCGAGGTGAAAGTGGATGACGTCGAAGTCTTCCTGCGCCGCAACGACGTGCTCGAGGAGCAGGATGTGGTGAGCGAACTCGTCGATGCAGTGCTTGTCCAGACGCAGGCTGCGGTGCGCCACCGGGACGAGCCGAGCCGCCGTCTCGGAGTCGCCGCTGGCGAAGAGCGTCACATCGTGGCCCTGGCGAACGAGCTCTTCGGTCAGACACGACACGACGCGCTCCGTCCCCCCGTAGTACTTCGGCGGGACACTTTCGTAGAGCGGGGCCACCTGAGCGATACGCATGTGTCGTGTCTACCACTTACCCCGATGTACGACTTCCTCCATCCGACGACGCCCGCGCCGGAGCGACGATGAGGGTTCGTCCGGCATCGGGTACCCGAGCGCGATGGCTCCCACGGCACGGTGTGTATCGGGGATGCCGAACGCCTCACCAAGAGCGTCCGGACGGAAGACGCCGAAGAACAGGGCGCCGAGGCCTTCGTCGACGGCCGTCAACAGCATGAGGAGCGCCGCGAAGCCCGTGTCGACGTCCCAGTACGGAACCGGCCAGCGGTCGGGATCGCGATCCGACCAGCCCTTGTCGGCCTCGGCGTAGCGGTCGAGGTAGGCGTCCATGGACGACAACGGGACGATGATCACCGGCGCCGCGAACAACCCCTGCCACCGGAACGTCTTGCGACCCTCCTCGGGGAACGTGGCGTCCCAGAACCGTCTCGTCTCTTCGGCCCCCTGGAGGACGAGCAGGTCCCAGCCCTGCGTGTAGCCGGCCGAGGGAGCGCGTTGGGAGTTGCGCAGGATGCGGTCGAGAACATCGTCCGGGACGGGACGATCGGAGAAGGTGCGGACCATCTTCCGGCGCCGGACCACATCGCTGAACTGCATCTGAGCTAGCATCCCGCATGAGCGAGGCGAGTGGATGAGACGAGCGCAGTGACCGAACCGTGGCTCGGCGACGCCTGCTCCCTCGTGGACGCCATGCGCGCCGGAGACGTCACACCGTCCGAGGCACTGGACGCCTCCCTGAAGGCCATTGAGAGCTCCCGGCTCAACGCGTTCTCGTTCGTCGACGCCGAAGGCGCGCACGAGCGAGCAGCCGGAGCCGACACGAGCCTGCCCTTCGGCGGTCTGCCGCTGGGGATCAAGGAGCTGGACGGGTTGGTCGGATGGCCCAACACAGAAGCGTCGCTCGTCTACAAGGACCGGAAGTTCACGCGCCAGACGACCATGATCGAAAGGCTCCTCGGGGCCGGCGTCGTTCCTGTCGGTCAATGCACGGCGAGCGAGTTCGGCGGGCTGAACGTCAGCATCACGAAGCTGAACGGGATCACGGGCAACCCTTGGAACCCGGAGCGGACGGCCGGCGGGTCCTCGGGCGGAAGCTCGTCGGCGGTGGCGGGTGGCCTCGTACCCATCGCCACCGGTGGTGACGGAGGGGGCTCTATCCGCATCCCCGCGGCGTTCAACGGTCTGCTCGGGATGAAGGGGACGGCGGGACGTATCCCGCGCGGCCCCCACGCCGAGATCGCACCCATGACCGTCGTCCTCGGCTGCCAGGCGCGGTCGGTGCGCGACGTCGCGCGCTGGTACGACGTGTGCGGCGGCCACGACTCGCGCGACCCGTACAGCCTTCCGAAGGTAAAGGGATGGGAGCGCGACCTCGGCTCCCACGACCTCCGCGGACGCCGCGTCGCCGTATCACCGACCCTCGGCACGGCCGTTGTGCGCGACGACATCTGCGATCTCATCGCCGAGACCGCGGAAGTCCTGGCGCGCGACGCGGGCCTGGAGATCGTCGACGTCCCCGTGCGCCTGCCCGATCTCGGCCCGGAATGGGCGATGTCGAACCTCGTCCAGTTGCGCAAGAGCCTGGGCGACCTGTGGCCCGGGTGTAAGGACGACGTGACCGAGGAGATCGCGTTCGGGCTCAGCCTCGCCGAGCAGGTCTACAACCTCGAGATGGCCGGCCGTGTGGAGGCGCAGCGAACCGAAGCCAACGAAGCGATGGCCGATCTCTTCGACCGGGTCGACTTCGTGATCAGCGCGACCAATCCGGACGTCGCGTATCCGGCCCACGTCACCATCAGCTTCAAGGTCGGAGACGTCCAGGTCCCGCCGCAGAACAACGGCGCGCTCACCATCCCGGCCAACATCGTCGGCAACCCGGCCGTGTCGATCCCCGCCGGGACGCTGGACGGCCTGCCCGTCGGTCTCCAGGTGATGGGACGCCATCACGAGGACGCACTGCTCCTCGACCTCGCTCTGACAGCCGAGCGCGAGCGCCCGTGGCCGCTCGTCGCCCCGGGAGCCCCTCTCTAAAAGGAGGCAAACCTATGGTGGACACCTCAGACGTTTCCGACGCCGATCCGTTCGAGGCAATGGACGCCGAGTCCGAGCGCCTCCACCGCTTCTTCTCGTCGCTCACCGACGACGAGTGGCTGCCCGGCACGCGTTGTGAAGGGTGGCGACGGCGCGAGATCGTCGCGCACCTCGCCGGCGGGGACACGTATCACACGGCCTGCCTCGACGACACCGTGCAGGATCTGTTCGCCGAAGGAGCACGGGCGGGCGCGACCGGCGGCGACGCCTTCAACGCGTGGATGGTCGACAGGCGCGCCGACCGATCGGCGCAGGACGTCCTCGATGAGTGGTGGCGCCTCAACAGCGACGTCCGGACGCGGATGCGAGAACGTGGCCGCGATGGAAGCATGTCCAGCTCGGTCGGTCCCTACCCGGTTGGCCTGATGGGTTTCCATCTCGCCAGCGAGTACGCCACGCACTACGACGACGTGGACGGGCCGCTGACCGACGCCGAGCGCGAGGCACGCACGTCCTGGCGGTACAAGGTAAGCCGGTTCGCGCTGAAGGAGACGGAGAAGCCGGTCGAGGTCGAGGAGCGCGGTGACGGCTGCGTCGTGAGGGCGGCCGGCAAGGAAGCCACCCTCACGCGTTACGAATTCGTCGAAGCCGTCACGGCACGGCTGAAGACCATCGACGTCGAGCTGCAAGGCGCCCTGCGCGCGCTCGCCTGACTAGCTCCAGTCCTTCGGCAGCACCTCGTAGTCGGATGGCAACGGATCGAAGTCGGGGTCCCGTCGCTGCACGAAGCTCTGCACGCCTTCCTTGAAGTCCGGGAAACCGAACGACCGCACCATCAGCTCGTTGGCTTCCTTCACCGAAGGCGCGAGCTCCATGTTCCAGTGCCGGTAGATCTCGGCCTTGATGGTGGCCATCGACTTGGGTGAGCAGTGCGTGATCAGGTCGGTCGCGTACTCGCGCGTCTTGTCGATCAGCTCCTCCGGCGCGAACACCTGGTTCACGACGCCGAGCTCCTTCGCCTCCTCGGCCAGGAACACGCGTCCCGAGTAGAGGAGATCGAGCGCGCGCGCGTGACCGATCAGCCGCGGCAACGCCCACGAGCTTCCGTGTTCGGCGATCAGTCCACGCCGGACGAAGGCGGTCGTGAACTTCGCACCGGCAGCGGCGAAACGCAGGTCGCACATCAAGGCCGCGCACAGCCCGATCCCCGCGCAGGCCCCGTTGACGGCCGCGATGATCGGCTTGGCTATGGTCGTCGGGAACCAGATCGGGCGATCGAGCCCGGCGGCGTCGGCGTCGTCGGAGTCGCCGCCGCCCTGGAGGTTGTCCATGTCCGCGCCGGCACACCAACCGCGCCCGGCTCCCGTGACCACGATGATGCGGACGTCCGGATCGGCCGCCGCCTCGTCTAGAAGGGCGTAGTACCGGCGCGCGAGTGCGCCCGTCCACGCGTTGAGCCGGTCGGGGCGATTGAGCGTCAGCGTCGCGATCCCGTCGGCGACGTCGTAAAGAACGACGTCGGTCTTCACGTCGGTCATGGTTCCTCCTCTCGAAGCCGGCGTCAGCAGACCCGGCTCATCCTCAGGCATCATCGAGCAGATGTCAGCCGAGCGGCAAGCCGTCGATGTCCCGATCTCTCCGGTTCTGCTCGAGCTCTTCGAGCCGGAGAACCGTGCCGATCCCTATCCGCTCTACCGCCGGTACCGGGAGACCGAGCCGATGCACTTCTCCGACATCGGTGTGTGGACGCTCACGCGCTACGAGGACATCCTCGCCGTCCTCCGCGACGATCGCTTCTCCGTCGATCCGCGCAACGCCACCGAGCTGGAGCGGTTCTTCCCGGCCACCGACGACACGCCGCGTCCCTTCGAGCAGATGGCCGGGCTCCTGCTCCTGTTCACCGACCCTCCTGACCACACCCGCATGCGCAACCTCGTCAACAAAGCCTTCACCCGGCGCGTCGTCGAGGAGCTCCGCCCGCACGTCCAGGACGTCGTCAACGACCTGCTCGATCAGGTGTCCGGGCGTGGCGAGATGGACGTGATCTCCGACTTCGCCTTCCAGTTGCCGGCCCTCGTCATCTGCGAGCTCATGGGGGTGCCCGTCGAGGACCGGGACAAGTTCCACGGGATGTCGGCCGACATCGCGCCGATCCTCGACCCGATCACGCCGCCGGACAAGCTCGAGAAGGCGATGTACACCGCGGGGCTCTTCATCATGTACTTCGTCCAGTTGCTCGAAGAACGTCGGAAGGACCCGCAAGACGATTTTCTCAGCGCCCTGCTCGCGGCGGAGGAGCACGACCAGAAGCTCTCCGGGGAAGAGGTCATCGCGCTCTGCGTGTTGATCTTCATCGCCGGACATGAGACGACGCAGAACCTCATCGGGAACGGGCTCCTGGGCTTGTTGCGTCACCCCGACCAGCTGGAGCTCCTTCGCTCGGACCCGTCGCTCACACGCAGCGCGATAGAGGAGCTCCTGCGCTTCGACTCCCCCGTGCAGCTGACGGGCCGGTCGGCGCTCACCGACGTGGAGGTGGGCGGCCGGACTATCCGCAAGGGACAGGAGGCAGTGGTCCTGCTGGGAGCCGGGAACCGCGACCCGGCCGTCTTCGACGACCCGGACCGGCTCGACATCACGCGCGACAAGGTCTCCGTGCTCTCCTTCGGAGGTGGCGTCCACTTCTGTCTCGGCGCCCCCCTCGCCCGGCTCGAGGGCCAGATCGCCTTCCGCACCCTCCTCGATCGCTTCCCCAAGATCGAGCTCGCGACGGATGCTCCGGAGTTCCGAGAGACACTGACGTTACGTGGGCTGAAGTCCCTACCAGTGAGGTTGTAGATGCTCAAGACAGTGGGTGGTGTCGTGTTGGCCGTCCGGGACATCCCGGCGGCCGTCAAGACGTTCGAAGCACTGTTCGACGCGCGCGAGCTCGCATCTCGGCACAGCGACTTCCACAACGCCGACATAACGCTGCTGTCGTGTGGCACCGATCTCATCGGTCTCGCGTCGCCGACCGGTGCCGGGGCCGTTGCCGAGCACCTCGATCGCTGGGGCGAAGGACTCTTCGCAGCCGTGTTCACCACCGACGACGTGCCGGCGATCGCCGATCGCGCCGAGGAGCGCAACGTCGGGTTCGTCCAGGAGAGCGGAGTCATCAACCTCGACCCGGCCGCGACCTTCGGGCTGCGCATGCTCGTGACGCCGCACGAGGCGCGCGAGCCCGTCGGGGTCATCTCGTTCATCTACGAGGTCACACACCTCGTGAACGACTGGAAGGGTTCGAGCGACTTCCTGACGGACCTGTTCGGCCTCGAGGGAGCCAAGTTCTCCCCCATCAGCAGCGACCAGTACGGCTACGAGGGTGTGCTCACGCTGTTCGATCCGCCGGACAAGCTCGACCGCATCGAGGTCGTGTATCCGGGTGACACGGAGAAGGCGATGGGGCGCTTCTTCGGGAAGCGCGGCGAGGGGCCGTACATGTTCTTCATGGAGACCAACGACATGCCGGCCCTGCGCGAGCGGCTGAAGGCCGCCGGCGCGCGCTTCGCTCCGGTGGAGGAGCCGGAGCAGCCGAACAGCCTGTTCGTCCATCCGTCATCGACGCACGGCGTGCTCGTCGGCGTGAGCCCGCGCAACCTCGCGTGGGTATGGTCCGGACGGCCGGAGCTCGCACGCGCACAAAGCTGACTCTTGCCCGAGCTGCCTGAGATGCAGGCGCTCGCCGAGCGCCTCGAAGCCTTCCTCGGACGATCGACGCTCGCCGGGTTCGAGCCCCACCAGTTCTCGGCCCTCAAGACGTTCGCTCCTCCGCCGGAAGAGGTGATGGGCCGCACCGTGGAGAAGATCGACAGGCGCGGGAAGTACGTTCTGCTCGATCTCGGCGGGCCGAGGATCGCCTTCCACCTCTCCCAAGGGGGCCGGGTGGACGTCGAGGATCCACCGAAGAAGACCCGTCCGAAGGGTGCCGTGGTGCGCTTCCGCTTCGAGCCCGCCAAAGCCGTCCTCCTCAAGGAATTCGGCACGGAGCGCAAGGCCGGCTGGTGGGTGCTCGCGCCCGGGGACGACGGTCCCCTGGAAGGGCTCGGCCCGGAACCGGACTCCGAGGAGCTCGCCTCGCTCATCCGCACCGGGAACGACAACCGTCGCGTCCACACGATGCTTCGCGATCAGCGCACCGTCGCAGGCATGGGTCGGGGGTACACCGACGATGTACTGCACGAAGCGCGCCTGTCTCCCTATGCGTCGCTCAAGTCGCTCACGCCGGACGAGCGCGAGCGGCTCCTCGAGGCCATCTCGACGATCCTCGCCCAGGGCCTGGAGGACGAACGGACGCGTACGGGCGGGCTGCCGACCAAGATCGGCGACCACTGGGTGGTGCACCACCGCTCGGGACATCCGTGCCCGCGCTGCGGTGACGACCTCCGACGGGTTTCCTACGAGTCGCACGAGGTGACGTACTGCCCGGCGTGTCAGACGGGCGGGAAGATCCTCGCCGACAGAAGGATGTCGCGGCTCATCCGGTAGCCTCGTCGTCTATGCCACGCCTGGACCTGTCTGCTGCAACGCGTCATCTTTCTCGATCCGACCCCGTCATGCGCGGGATAGTGAAGTCGGTCGGTGCGTGCGAGCTGCGACCCGGGCGTCGCGGCGACCACTTCACCACGCTCGCTCGCGCGATAGTCGGCCAGCAGCTCTCGACCAAAGCCGCCGAGACCATCTGGAACCGCGTTCTGGATCTGCACCCCAACAGCAAGGGGTTGCGTCCGGAGGATGTGCTGGGTCTCAAGCCCACCGACCTCAGGGCCGCCGGGCTGTCCAACGCGAAGACCGCGTACATCAAGGACCTGGCAACACGCGTCGCAGCCGGCGAGATCCGGCTCGACCGTCTGTCGCGCTTGGACGACGAGCAGATCATCACCGCGCTCACGGCCGTCAACGGCATAGGCCGCTGGACCGTGGAGATGTTCCTCATCTTCCGCCTCGGCCGCCCCGACATCTGGCCGGTCGGCGACCTCGGGATCCGCAACGCCGTAGCCCGCGCGTACGCCCTCGAGCCCACGAAGGACAACCTGCGGGCCGTCTCCGCGCCGTGGCGTCCCTGGAGGTCGGTTGCCTCCTGGTACCTCTGGCGGACGCTGGCGGCTGCTCCGGTCTGATGTCCCGGCGACTCTGATGTCCCGGCGACCCAGCGGTTCCTCGGTGCGGCAGATCCTGAAGATCATCCGCCGGACGGTTCGGGACGCCGTCCGCGGCTACAGGATCCGCAGACAACCGGCGTCCGGCGGGCTCCCGACCGATCCCGACGTCCGCCGCGCTCAGCTGGCGCGCATGGGCACGTCGGTAGGCGCGCGCATCGGCGCCGCCCGGATACGAACGATAGGCCGCAGCAAGGAGAAGAAGAAGGAGATCCGGCGCGACGCCGCCATGCGATCGGCCGGCGACGTCCTCGAGGTCATGGGAAACATGAAGGGCGCCGTCATGAAGATCGCGCAGATGGCTTCGTTCGCGATAGACGGGCTCCCACAAGGCGTGCAGCAACAGCTCGCGCAACTGCAGACCGCGGCGCCGCCCATGGCCCACGAGCTCGTCACCGAGGTGGTGCAGAAAGAGCTCGGCTCCCGGCCCGAGTCGGTCTTCGCCGACTTCTCCGAAGAGCCGATGGCCGCGGCTTCCATAGGACAGGTCCATCGCGCCCGGACACGTGACGGCCGTGATGTGGCGGTGAAAGTCCAGTACCCGGGCGTGGACGACGCGATCAAAGCGGACCTGGCCAATGCGGACATGCTCTTCCAAACCGTCGCAGCGATGTTCGGCGGCTTCGATCCGCGCGAGCTCCTCCAAGAGGTCGTGTCGCGCATGACCGAGGAGTTCGACTACGAGCGGGAGGCCGCCAACCAACAGCACTTCGCCGACCGCTATCGCGGCCACGAGTTCGTGAAGATCGCGGAGGTGGTCCCGGAGTACTCGGCGATGCGGGTCCTCACGACCGAGCTCGTCCGCGGACGACGGTTCTACGACGTCCTCGACGATCCGCAGAACACCAAGGACAGGTTCGGCGAGATCATCAGCCGCTTCGCCAACGGGTCGATCATCGTCGACGGTGTCTTCTCCGGGGATCCACACCCGGGCAACTACATCTTCATGGACGACGGCCGGATCTGCTTCCTCGACTTCGGTCTCATCAAACGCCTCGAGGGCACCGAGATCGATCTCGTGCGCGCACCCGGGCTCGCCGTTCTGCACAAGGACCCGATCGAGCTCGAGGAGTCCTTGCGGGAACTCAAAGTCATACGGCCGGGGGTGCAAGTGGATCGCGACAGGCTGTGGTCACTTTTCAACGTCATGCTTCGGCCGATCGTCGACGACGCGCCCTTCCGCTACTCGCGCAGGATCGTCGGCGATGCCTTCCGCGACGTCGCGCTGCCCGACTCGCCCTACCGCGACATCCAGGAGCAGCTCCGGTTCCCGGCCATGCTCCTGATGTGGCAGCGGTACACCTTCGGAACGGCGGCCGTCCTCGGCCACCTGGAGGCCGAAGCGAACTGGCATCGGATCTCGCGCGAGCTGCTCCTCGGCGATCCGCCGAGCACACACATCGGAGAGCGCTGGTGATCGATCTCGGAGGCCTTCATCCACCCGAAGGAGACGGGGGAGCACCGTCGTCCAGATCGCGCGAGCTCGGCGGCGCGAAGATGGTCCTCTACTCCCGCGGGGGGACACCCCCCGCGCCCGCACCCCCCGGGCCCGAAGACTCCTGAGGCTCCTCGAAGTCCGACCCGCCCACCTCGTCCGGCTGCTCGGGAGACATGGGCGCGCCTCGCGATCCCGCGGTCTCCGCGCGTAGAGAAAAGATCACCGCGACCAGCAACGTCACAACGATGACCCCGAGCGACCCCCAGATCGGTATGTGCACCCACTCCTGGATAAGCATCTTCACGCCGATGAAGACGAGGATGGCCGATAGACCGAGCTGCAGGTAACGGAAGCGCGTCATGAGGTTCGCGAGGAGGAAGTACAACGC
>JBOGXL010000482.1:0-3775 GCA_050694575.1 Actinomycetota bacterium
CGCCACGGCTCCGAAAAGCCCTCCGCGAGGAGGCCGTCCTCGTCACATCACTGGCCGTGCCCGCCGGCATCGCTGTGATGGGCGCGCGATCGGACGCCCGTCAGGCCGCGCTGATGGTCGCCTTCGCCGTCGGGCTCGGCGCGTCCGGCGGGCGCGCGGGCTTCGACAGCCTCGTCCAGCGGGACGCACCGGAAGGTCTGTGGGGACGGTCCTTCGCGCGGTACGAGGCGTACTTCCAGCTCGCGTGGGTGCTCGGCGCGTTCATACCGGTGATCGCGCCGATGTCCGCCGGCACGGGCTTGCTCCTGCTCGCGCTCGCCCTGGGAGCGGGCGCGTTCGTGTACCTCGCCGGCCTCGCCGCCGACTCCCTCGTCGGCCACGAGCGCACGCGCGGGCCGCGCCGGCGCTAGCGCAGACGCTCCTCGACCGCGCGCACCTTCTCGTCGAGCTGGTTCGTCGCGCCGGGGCGGATGTCGGCCTTGAGGACGAGGCTCACGCGTCCGGCGCGTTGCAGCACGGCGTCCACCGCCCGCTTCACGACGTCCATCACGTCGTCCCATTCGCCTTCGATCTCGGTGAACATCGCACCGGTGCGGTTGGGCAGCGCCGACGAGCGCACGACACGAACCGCCTCGGCCACCTCGTCCGCGACGGACTCCTCGCCCGTCCCGATCGGCGTCACGCTGAACGCGACGAGCATCCGTTCTCCTTTCGTCAGCCGACGGCTACGCCGGCGCGGCGAGGTCGGCGAGCGTCTTGACGGGCCCCATGGCCACGACGAGGTCGCCCGCGCCGAGGCGCAGGTCGTCGCCCGGGGAGGGGATCAGGTCATCTCCCGTCTTCTTGACGGCGAGGATCGTCATCTGATCTCGCGTCGCGCATACTTCACCCACCGTCTGTCCGTCCATCGGAGACCCGGATCGGACGACGATCTCCTCGAGCCGCAGGTCGGGGGCCACCGTCACCATGTCGAAGAAGTCCACGACCGACGGCTGGGAGGCCAGGGACGCCATCCGCCGGCCGCTGAGGGAGTACGGCGAGATGACGCGGTCGGCCCCGGCGCGGTGGAGCTGGTCCACGGATTCTGGGTTGGACGCCCGGGCCACTATCGAGAGCTTCGGGTTGAGCGAGCGCGCGGTGAGCGTGATGTACACGTTGACCGCGTCGGAATCGACGGCGCACACGAGTCCACGAGCGCACTCGATGCCCGCGCGCACCAGCACCGCCTCCGCGGTTGGGTCGTCGATGATGTAGGGAGCGCCGTCGAGGCCGATGATCCGCTCGAGAGCCTCCTGCTGCTCGACTATCACGTATCGCTCTCCCTGGAGCCGGAACTCCTCAGCCGCCGCGCGCCCAACGCGTCCGTACGCGCAGATCACGAAATGATCGCGCAGAGCGTCGATCCGTCGTTGCATCCGCCTCCTCCTGAGCGGCTCGCCGAGCTCGCCCGTGAGGGCGATGTTCCCGACGATGCCGATGGAAGTAAACAACGTGAAGACACCGAAGAGCACAAGGCCCATAGTGAACATCCGTCCGGCCGTGCTCAGCGGATTGACCTCGCGGAACCCGACCGTCGTCAGCGTCGTGACGGTCATGTACAGGGCGTCGAGGAAGCCCCAGCCCTCGATGAGGTGGTAGCCGGCCGTCCCGCCGCCGATGGCCGCCGCCATGAGCAGGATCGGGATGCGGAATCGGAACAGGAGGTGGGTCCAGAAGCCTCTCGAGTGGGCCGGCGGCCGCATCGCGCTTACGGTAGCAGGGCGATGCTTCGGATCGGACTCGTCGGGTGCGGATTCATCGGCCGCGTCCACGGCTGGGGACTGTGGGCCGTGCGCAAGGCCGCTCGTGCCGAGGCGGCCGTCGTCGCCGTGGCCGACGCCGATCGCGGCAAGGCCGCCGCGTTGGCGGAGCTCCACGATGCCGTGGTGGTGGACGTCGACTCGCTCCTCGACGCCGTCGACGTGGTCTACGTCTGCACGCCGACGGCGCAGCACGCGGCCGTGGTCGAGGCCGCCGCCGGCCGCGGCCTGGCCGTCTTCTGCGAGAAGCCGCTGGCTCCCGATCTGCCTAGCGCCCGCCGCGTAGCGGCCGCGCTCGCGAAGACGCGGCACCAGGTCGGGCTCGTCCTGCGCCATGCACCGGTGTTCGCGGCGATAAGCGAGGCGATAGGTTCGGGACGCTACGGCCGGCCGATGGCCGCGGTGCTCCGCGACGACCAGTACTTCCCGATCCAGGGACAGTACGGATCGGCGTGGCGGGCGGATCGAGGCATCGCCGGCGGCGGCACGCTCATCGAGCACTCGATCCACGACCTCGATCTATTGCGATGGCTGCGCGGGGATCCGTCGACCGTCGCCTGCCGCACATCGTCGTTCTTCGGACACCCAGGCATCGAGGACCTCGCTGTGGCAACCCTCGGTTACGACGACGGATCGACGGCCGGTCTCGTCTCGGTCTGGCATCAGATCCTCACGCGCGGCTCCAGCCGCCGGTTGGAGGTGTTCTGCGAAGACGCCTTCCTGTGGACCGAAGACGACAACTGCGGGTCGCTGCACGTCGAGACGTCTCGAGGGGCCGAGATCGTCCCGTGCGACCCTCCGGCCTGGGTGGACGAGATCCCGGTCCCCGAGTCCAAGCGCAGGACGCTCGGCCTGTATGCCGAGGCAAGCCGGTGCTTCCTCGCCTGCATCGAGGCGGGAAGCACCGGGTCGCCGGGGGAGGGCGATGCGCTCGCCGCGCACGTTCTCGTCGACGCGGCATATCGGTCGGCCGCCGACGCCGGCCGACCGATCACTGTCTAGACGCGAACGGTCTCCAGCCGGCCGGGCGCGAACTCGACGACGTGCCTGGTGAGGTCGTCCATCGACGCCTCCAGGCCCTGGGCCAGGACGTCGACGTCCGGCAGCAGCTCGTGATCACCGAGCAGACCGAAGCTCAGACGACCGTCGTAGGACAACGCGGCGACCGACAAGGCCTGGTTCGCCGCCAGCGGTGCCTGCGGGAACAGCTCGAGCAGTCGCCGTCCGCGGAGGTACAGCGGGAACTGGGGACCGGGCACGTTCGTCACGAGGAAGTTGAACGATCGCAACGCCGCTTGGGCCCGCGAGATCCCGGCCACCATCTGCGGTGGGAGGAAGCCCGACATCTTGACGAAGGCCTCACCCGCCGAGACCTGGGCCGAGCTCTTCGCCGACTCCATGGTCGCGTGAACCGCCTTCAACCGAAGGATCGGATCCTCCTGGCTGACCGGTAGGTTCACGACGAGCATCACGACGCGGTTGCCGAACGTTCCTCGGTCGCGCGGATCGCGCACCGACACCGGCACCATCACCTTCATGTCGCGCGGAACCATCCCGCGGTGGATGTGCCAATGGCGCAGGGCGCCGGCCACCGACGCGAGGACGGCATCGTTCACCGTCGTGCCGAACCGCGTCTTCAGGAGCTTGACGTGGTCGAGAGAGGCGCGCGCGAGCGCGTAGCGGCGTCCCGAGCCGAGCTCGGAGTTCAGCGACGACGCCGGTGCCGGCCTGATGATCGACGCCGCCAGCGACGCTCCTCCGGTCGCGAGCTCGGCGATCGCCCTGATCGTCTCACGCGGCTTGCGCATCGCCCGGAAGGCACCACGCACCAAGCCCACACCGTCCGAGACCTGATCCCGGAGGGCAGCCGTGAGGAGTTGTGCGCGCGTCGGCGGAGGATCGAGCACCTCGTCGATCATCTCCGGTAGCGGACCCGGCTCCGGACCGAGGTCGAGCAGCACGCTGTGCAGATCGAC
>JBOGXL010000483.1:0-14702 GCA_050694575.1 Actinomycetota bacterium
CGGGTCTCGGCCACCGCCTGACCGCCTCCCCCGCGGACGTACGACGGGGCTTTTCCCTGCGTATGGGTGTGTAGCGACGACGTCATGTCGCCAATGCGCAACAAGAAGGGGGTGAGCAGGCTTGAAGAAGGCTCTCGCCACGGTGATGCTGGCGCTCGGTGTCTCCGGGATCCTCGCCACCGCGGCACCACCGGCTTCGGCACAGCAGCTGATCTGTGTGGATCTGTACGTGCGGATCGGCGACACAAAGCTCATCGACAACCAAGAGATCTGCGTCTGATCTGATCTCTCCCAAAGGACCGTGAGGGGGGAGCTGGGCTCCCCCCTCACATTTTCAAGCCCGTTTCCGGGCCCGGTTCTTGCCGTCCTGGCCAGGTTGTTTGCTTGGGCAACCTCCACTCTGGGAAAGTGACGTCCTGAGCGGAGGAGGTGAACAACCCTTGAGGAAAGGTCTTGCTGCGCTGTTCGTAGCCTTCGGTCTGGCGGGCATCTTCGCGGTGACCCCGGCCGCCTCGGCCGACCCGTTGATCTCCTACGACCTGGAGGGGACGATCGACGATGAACCGCCGTCGCCCGGCGGGCCGCTGGCGTGTGTGAACCCGCACATCGAGGTCTTCGACAACGTTCTGCTCGAGGATCCGATCTGCATCTGAAGTAAGCGATACAGGGAACGCAAAGAGGGGAGCGCTCAGCTCCCCTCTTCGCGTTCCGGCGAGATGCGGCGCGAAACGACGTAAACTCCGGTTTCCGACATGAGCGATCCGAGACCGCGGTCGAAGGAAGTCACCGAGGGCTATCAGCGTGCTCCGGCCCGGGCCATGCTCCGCGCCGTCGGGTTCACCGACGAGGACTTCTCCAAGCCACAGGTCGGCGTCGCGTCCTCGTGGAACGACTTCACGCCGTGCAACGCGAGCCTCGACAAGGTCGCCAAGTGGGCCCGGATGGGCGTGACCGCGGCGGGCGGCGTCGCTCTCGAGTTCATGACGATCACCGTCTCCGACGGCATCTCCATGGGCCACGAAGGCATGCGTGCCTCGCTGGTGAGTCGCGAGGTCATCGCCGACTCCGTCGAGCTCGTCGTCTTCGCCGAGCGGTTCGACGGGCTGGTGACGGTCGCCGGCTGCGACAAGTCCCAGCCCGGGATGCTCATGGCGATCGCCCGACTGAATCTGCCCGCCGTCTTCATGTACGGAGGATCGATCCTGCCCGGGAAGTTCCGCGGACGCGATGTCACCTACGTCGACGTCCACGAAGGCGTCGGGCAGGTGACGGCAGGGACGATGACCGAGGAGGAGCTCCTCGAGCTCGAGCGCGTGGCATGCCCGGGCCCGGGTGCCTGTGCCGGCATGTACACGGCGAACACTATGGCGTCGATCTCGGAGGCGCTTGGGATGGCCTTGCCGTTGTCGGCTTCGATCCCCGCCGTCGATCCGAGACGCGAGGCCTTGGCGGAAGCGGCCGGCGCGGCGGTTGTGCGGCTCTTGCACGACGGCGTGCGTCCTCGCGACATCATGACGCGAGAGGCCTTCGAGAACGCCATCGCCGTCTCCTGCGCGATGGGCGGGTCGACCAACGCTTTGTTGCACGTCCCGGCCATCGCTTACGAGGCCGGCGTCGAGATCACCCTCGACGACTTCGATCGAATCTCACGACGCACGCCGCACATCTGCGACTTCACTCCGAGCGGGAAGTACGTGATGGCCGACCTCGATCCGCTCGGCGGCGTCCCCATCGTGTTGCGCGAGCTGCTCGATGCCGGACTCTTGCACGGCGACTGCTTGACCGTCACCGGCAAGACGCTCGCCGAGAATCTCGAGGGTGTCTCGCTGCCGAGCGGACAGGATGTCGTTCACCCGGTGGCGTCGCCGTTGACGTCCGAGGGGGGATACGCGGTGCTCTATGGTTCCCTGGCCCCCGAGGGTGCCGTCCTCAAGGTGTCGGAGACGACGGTGCCGACGTTCCGAGGTCCGGCTCGTGTGTTCGAGTCCGAGGAGGAGTGTTTCCGCGCCGTGGCCGCGCGCCGGCTGCGGGAGGGCGATGTCGTGATCATCCGCTACGAGGGCCCGCGCGGGGGGCCGGGCATGCGCGAGATGCTCGCCGTGACGGGAGCGGTGGCCGGCCAGGGCCTCGGTGACAAGCTGCTGTTGATCACCGATGGACGGTTCTCCGGCGGCACTCGCGCCGGCTCCATCGCGCACGTGTGTCCCGAGGCTGCGGACGGCGGACCCATCGCGCTGGTGCGCGAGGGAGAGTTCGTGTCGATGGACGTCGCCGCCCGGCGGCTCGATCTGGAGGTGGAAGACACGGAGCTCGAGCGGCGGCGGAAGGACTGGACAGCGCCGCCGCCGCGCTACACCCGGGGCGCCCTGGCCCGCTACGCCCGCAACGTGGGCCCGGCCTCCACGGGAGCGGTAACGAGCTGATGCAACTGCGCGCTCCCGCGCGCTCCCATCTGATCGGGGGGGCAACACGGCGCCCCCCCGAACCCCCCCAGTGAGTGCCTGGTGGCGCGACGCGGTCGTGTACCAGATCTATCCGCGCTCCTCCCGCGCGCTCCCATCTGATCGGGAGGCAACACGGCGCCCCCCCGAACCCCCCCAGTGAGTGCCTGGTGGCGGGACGCGGTCGTCTACCAGATCTATCCGCGCTCGTTCGCCGACACCAACGCCGACGGCATAGGCGATCTCCGCGGGATCACCGCACACCTCGACCATCTCGCCTGGCTCGGCATCGATGCGATCTGGCTCGACCCGGTCATGGCGTCCCCGAACACCGATTGGGGCTACGACGTCTCCGACTACTGCTCGATCCACCCGGATCTCGGCTCCCTCGAGGACTTCGACGACCTCGTCGCCGAAGCACGGACGCGCGGTATCCGGGTGCTGAACGATCTCGTCCCGAACCACACCGGCGACCAGCACCCGTGGTTCGCCGACGCGCGCTCCGGACGGCAGGCCCGACACCGCGACTGGTACGTGTGGGCCGATCCCGCGCCCGACGGTGGTCCACCGAACAACTGGATCTCCAGCTTCGGCGGCGACGCGTGGACGTTCGACGAAGCCGGCGGCCAGTACTATCTCCACCTCTTCCTGCCGACGCAGCCCGATCTCGATTGGTGGAACCCATCGGTCGCCGACGCCTTCGACGACATCCTGCGGTTCTGGTTCGACCGGGGCGTCGCCGGGTTCCGTATCGACGTGTGCCACGCGATAGTCAAGGACCGCGAGCTCCGCGACAATCCTCCGGCGACCGAGGACGACCCGCCCGCCGTCCGCTTCTTCGGGCAGCGCCACGTCTACAGCAGCAACCGTCCGGAGGTGCACGACGTGTTGCGCCGCTGGAGAAGCATCGCGCGAACATACCAACCCGAGCGCGTCCTCCTCGGCGAGGCCTATGTGTGGGATCTCGACGCGCTGAGCGCGTTCTACGGGACGCAGGACGACGAGCTCCAGTTGGCCTTCAACATCCCGTTCGTCTTCTCGCGTCTGAACACGGAGAGGATGAGCGGCATCGTCGACTCGGTCGAGGCCGGGTTCGCCGAACATGCGTGGCCGTGCTGGACGGGCTCGAACCACGACGCCGGGAGACTGGCCAGCCGCTGGTGCGGTGGCGATGAGCGCAAGATCCGGTGCGCGTTGATGATGCTGCTGACGATGCGCGGTACACCCGTCCTGTACTACGGGGACGAGATCGGGTTGACCGACGTCGACGTCCCGAAGGAACGCATACTCGATCCGGTCGGCGTCCGTTTCTACCCCGCGTACCCGGGTCGTGATCCCGGGCGCACACCGATGCACTGGAGCGCCGAGCCGGGTGCCGGGTTCACCGAGGCAGCCGTCGAGCCGTGGTTGCCGCTCGGTGACCATCGGCGTGTCAACGTCGAGGAGCAGCGCGCGGACACGCGGTCGGTGCTTCATCTCTGCCGTGACCTGATCGCGTTGCGGCGATCGACCCCGGCGCTCACGTCGGGTGGCTACCGCCGGCTCTCCTCACCCGCGAACACCTGGCTCTACGAACGCGGGGAGGGCTGCGTCGTCGCGTTGAACCTGGGCGAGGAACCGGTCGAGCTGTCTGGGTTGCGAGGCGTCGTTGCGCTATCCACGGATCGCGATCGCGATGGTCAGGAGCTGTCCGTAGGGCCGTCGCTCGGCCCCTGGGAGGGAGTCGTCGTCGGGTTCTGACCACGCTGCGAGCGTCCGAGGAGCAGCGTGACGGCGAGCAGGACGACCAGAACGAGCGAGATGCGCAGCGCCCACGGGCCGTAGGTGTCCGAGATCCAATCCTGGAGCCACGGCCACCGGCCCTGCGCCACGCCCCCGATCCACAGGAACAATCCGGCGAACGTCAGGGCTCCGAGCGTGTGTGCGACGAGGAACCGCCGGAAGCGCATGCTGCTCGCGCCGGCAACGAGCATGACGGGCAGCGTGAAGTACTCGACCACGCGACCGAACCAAACGACGAAGACCCCCCACCGGTCCATCCAATGCTCGGCCCGCGCCACACGCTTGGGGTGCCACACCGTCGCCCACGGTGAGCCCGGCTCCTGCGCCAGCTCCGCGAGACGGTGACCGAAGCGCCACCCGGCCCAGTAGAGGATCAGCCCGGAGACCGTGGACATGAAGACCGACGCGACCAATGTCGCCATCAGCATGCCCGGACGGCCCACGGTGCCGGTGCCGGCTTGGATGAGAAGGAGCGCGGAGTTGTTGAGCAGCGGGATCACCCACGGACGGGACTCGAGCAAGCGCGGACCGATACCGAGTCCTATGCGATTCGTCACGGCCCGGAAGACGAGGTAGGCACCGAGAATCCCGAGGGCAACGCCGTCGGCGAGCCGATGACTGCGGTCCTTCGAAGTTGTTTCGCCCGTGTTAAGGGGTTCGGTCATCTGCGACGTCCTTTCGGTCGCGTGAGCTTCGGCACCGCTTGTGGCTTGACGTTACGGTGGATTGGTGCGTTTCGACGGCTACGATCTCGACGGATTCTACGATGAGCTGTTCGACGCGCCGGGGAAGCCCCGTCGGGGGGCCGAGCTGCTCATCCGTCTCCTCGATCAGCTGCCGGAGGGTGAGCTCCTGAGGAGGCAGCAGGCCGCGGAGCTCGCGCTGCTCCATATGGGGATCACGTTCGGTGTGTCCGGTGAAGCCGAGCGGATCTTCCCCTTCGACATCATCCCGCGGATCCTGGCGGCCGAGGACTTCGATCTCATCGAGCGAGGCCTGCGTCAGCGCATCCACGCACTGAACGAGTTCATCGATGACATCTACCACGACCAGAAGATCGTCAACGACCGCGTCGTGCCCGATTTCGTCGTCCGTTCGGCCAAGTCCTACATGCCCGAGGTCGCCGGCCTCGATCCGCCTCGCGGCGTTTGGTGTCACATCACCGGCACGGACCTCGTGCGCGACCGAGACGGCCGGTTCTACGTCCTCGAGGACAACCTCCGGTGTCCGTCGGGGGTTTCATACGTTCTCGAGAACCGGCAGGTGCTCAAGCGGACCTTCCCGCAGGTGTTCGCCGCGACGAACGTGCGTCCGGTGGACGACTATCCCAACCGGCTCCTCGAGACGCTCCAATCCCTCGCGCCCGAGGGCGTGCCCGTGCCCACCGTCGTCGTCCTCACCCCCGGGCCCTTCAACTCCGCGTACTTCGAGCACTCGTTCCTCGCGCAGCAGATGGGGGTCGAGCTGGTGGAAGGCAGCGACCTGCTCGTGCTCGACGGCTGGGTGTACATGCGGACCACCAAGGGCTTGGAACGTGTCGACGTCATCTACCGGCGCGTGAGCGACGAGTTCCTGGACCCGACGGTCTTCCGTCCCGATTCGCTCCTCGGGGTGCCCGGACTCGTGGCGGCCTACCGAGCCGGCCGCGTCGCCCTCGCCAACGCGCCCGGGACGGGCATCGCCGACGACAAGGTGGTCTACGCCTACGTCGGCGACATCGTGCGCTACTACACGGGAGAGGACATCATCCTCCCGAACGTCCCGACGTATGTCTGCTGGGAGGACGACCAACGACGGTACGTCCGCGAACACCTCGACGAGCTCGTCGTGAAAGCGGCGAACGAGTCGGGCGGCTACGGGATGCTCGTCGGCCCGCACTCTTCGGCGGCCGAGCGCGAGGAGTTCGCCGAACGCATCGACGCGGATCCACGCAACTACATCGCTCAGCCGACGCTCGGGCTGTCCCGCGCTCCGGTGATAGTCGACAGACATCTCGAGGGCCGCCATGTCGACCTGCGGCCCTTCATCCTCTACGGCGAGGAGATCTACGTGCTCCCCGGCGGCCTCACGCGAGTCGCGCTGCGGAAGGGCTCGCTCGTCGTCAACTCGTCGCAGGGCGGTGGGAGCAAGGACACCTGGGTATTGTCCTAACCATGCTCAGCCGGGTCGCGGACAACATCTACTGGCTCAACCGATACATCGAGCGCGCCGAGAACGTTGCGCGCTTCATCGACGTCAACCTGCATCTCATGCTCGACCTGCCCGACGAGTCGCAGCAACAGTGGGAGCCCCTGGTGAAAACGACGGGTGACCGTGCGGTCTTCGAGGAGAACTGGGGCGACTACACGCGAGAGAACGTCATCCACTTCCTCACCTTCGATCCCGACTACCCGAGCTCGATCCTCGGCTGCGTTCACCGGGCTCGTGAGAGCGCCCGCTCCGTCCGCGAAGCGATCTCGTCGGAGATGTGGGAGCAGGTGAACCGCTTCTACCTCATGGTGCAGCAGGCCGCCTTCGGCGACTTCGACGTCATGTTCGAGCCGCACGAGTTCTTCAAGGACGTGAGGATGTCTGGCCACCTCTTCGAAGGGATCATGGACTCCACGATGGCCCACAACGAGGCCTGGCACTTCGGACGTCTGGGCCGATACCTCGAGCGCGCGGACAAGACGTCGAGGATCCTGGACGTGAAGTACTTCATCATCCTGCCGGACGTGAGCTACGTCGGGACACCCTTCGACAACCTCCAGTGGGCCGCCCTGCTGCGCTCCGCGAGCGCATTGGAGATGTACAGGAAGAGCTGGGGACGCATCGATCCGCGGAAGGTCGTCGAGTTCCTCGTTCTCGATACCGAGTTCCCGAGGGCCGTCCGCTACTGCGTCACGCGGGCCGAGGAGTCGCTGCGCGCCATCACGGGCTCGGCCCCCGGGACGTTCGCCAACCGGGCCGAGCAGCTGCTCGGGCGCCTGCGGGCCGAGCTCGACTTCGCGTCTACCGAGGAGATCGTGTCCACCGGGGTCCACGAGTTCCTCGACGGGCTTCAGGCCTGGTTGAACGAGGTGGGCGAGACGATCTACGGCGCGTTCTTCGCCGCTCGGCCCGTACCGTCGGCGGACGATGGCACGCCGGTAGCCCGTCAGCTGCAGGTGCAGACGTGACGCTGTGTCTGGCCGTCAAGGTCGACGAAGGCCTGGTCGGCATCGCCGACACGCGGGTGCTGTCCTTCGACGTCGCCGCGCTCGTGGGCGGCCAGGTCAAGCCGAGGATCGTCCGCCTCGACGGCCGGGCCGGGTAGACCACTCGTGCTCTTCGAGGGCGTACACCGGACGAGCTACGACTACTCGGCCCCCGTGTTTCTCGAGCCCCACGTCATCCGTCTTCGCCCGCGGTCCGACCCCCGGCAGGCGATCCACCGCTTCTCGCTGCGGATCTCACCGGAGCCCGACGGCGTGACGGAAGGCATGGACGTCTACGGCAACGATGTGGCGTGGGCGTGGTTCTCGGGCACCCACACGAGCCTCGAGATCATTACCTCGTTCTCGGTCGAGACCCTTCGCGACAACCCGTACGACTTCGTCGTGCCGTCGCTCGAAGCGGCGACCATCCCGCCCGAATACCCCGATGCCGACCGCCCGGCGCTGATCCCGTACACGCAGCCCGTCGACGGTTCACCCGGGATGCTCGCGAAGGAGATCGCCGCATCGGTGGACGGTAACGTCGTTGCGTTCCTCCGCGAGATGGCCTCTCGGATCCACGCGACGCACGAGTTCGTGTACCGGCCCGACGGCGACCCGTGGCCGCCGGCCGTGACGCTGGGGGCCTCGCAGGGATCGTGCCGCGACCTCGCGTGGCTCTTCGTCGAGGCGTGCCGGACGCTGGGCATCGCCGCTCGATTCGTCAGCGGGTACGTCGCCGACGAGCCCACCGGACTTCGTGAGCTGCATGCCTGGGGCGCCGCCTACGTCCCCGGGGCGGGCTGGCGCGGCTACGACCCGGCGCTGGGCCTTGCCGTCACCGATCGGCACGTGACGCTGGCGGCCGCGGCCACGCCGGCCGGAGCGGCTCCCGTCGACGGCAGGTTCCGGGGTTCGGGCACGGCCGAGATGACCTCCACCATCGACCTCGAAACTCGGCCGCGGCCGGCCACGTTCGTGAAGTGATGGCCCGGCGATCGCTCTTCGTCCTCTTCGCCCTCGCACTAGCCGTAGGCGCGGCGTGCGGGGGAGGCGATCCCGCCCTCGAAGGCCGGCGGGTGATAGCGACCCCCGTTGCGTCGGGCGAGATCGATACCACCGTTTCGCCGCCGGCGACGGCCGCGGCCACGCTCGGCGCACCCAGTGGTTCGCGAACACCGGTTCGGACGACCCCGCCGCCGCTGCCGCCCGGCTCGTTGTCGCGTGCCAACGTCAAGCTCACGCAGATCGCGTCGCTGGCCGAGCCCGTCGCGATGGCGATCCGCAAGGGAGACGGCGCGCTGTACATCGTCGAGAAGGTGGGGCGGGTCCGGCCGTACCGCGACGGGCGGGTGGGTGGCCCGGTGCTGGACATCTCCACCCAGGTGACGAACAGCGGCGAGCAGGGGCTGCTCGGCGCCGCCTTCCATCCGGACGGATCGAGGCTGTACGTGAACTTCACGGACAGGCTGGGCGACACGGTCATCCGCGAGTACGCCTTCTCCGGCGGGCAAGCCAGCGATGCATCCGCGCGCAACGTCCTGCAGATCGACCAGCCGTTTCCGAACCACAACGGGGGGAACCTCGTCTTCGGCCCGGACGGCTACCTGTACATCGGGATGGGAGACGGCGGCAGCGGTGGCGACCCGCAGGGCAATGCGCAGAACCTCGATTCCCTCCTCGGCAAGATGCTGCGTATCGACCCGCGTCCTTCGGGTACGAGCGCCTACGGCATCCCTTCCGACAACCCCTTCGTCGGACGCAACGGACGAGACGAGATCTGGTCGTTCGGGTGGCGCAACCCGTGGCGGTATTCCTTCGACCGCTCGACGGGCGACATGTGGGTCGGGGACGTCGGTCAGAACGCGTGGGAAGAAGTCGACTTCGAGGACGCTGCGAACGACGGCGGCGACAATTACGGATGGGACAGGCTCGAGGGCAGCCATCGGTTCGAAGGCAGCCCTCCGGCGCGCCACCACCTTCCGATCTACGAGTATCGAAACGACGAGGGCCATTGCGCCGTGACCGGCGGCTACGTGTACCGCGGCTCGAAGATCCCCAACCTGCGTGGCGCCTATCTCTTCGCCGATTTCTGCGAGGGACGTCTGCGTGCGTTCGTCGAGCAGGACGCTCGCGCCACCGAGCACCGGTACCTGGGCCCCCGGGTGGCGAGCCCCGCTTCGTTCGGGCAGGATCGCTCGGGCGAGCTCTACGTGCTCTCTCTCGAGGGCGGCGTGTTCCGGATCGACCCCGCGTAGCCTCTTCTTAAGTGATCGCCGCCCGCCGGATCGCCTCCGTCTTCCTGCTCGTGGTCGTGGGCCTGGCGTTGCCCGGGTACCTCAAGCGTCCGGAGCCGGCCATTCCCGAGGCGTCGCCGACACCGCGACCAACCTTCGCGGACAGTCGCGTTCGCCTCACACGCATCTCGGGACTCAACGCGCCGACGGCGCTGGCCGTTCGTGATGGCGACCCGGGGCTGTACGTCGCTACGAAGGACGGCCGCGTCCACGTCCTGCGCGACGACCGGGAGCGCGTCGTCCTCGACATCCGCAAGCGCGTTCTCGACAACCATGAGCAGGGTCTGCTGGGCCTGGCCTTCCACCCGGACGGCCGGATGTTCGTCGTCAGCTACGTCGACCGCAAGGGCGCGTCCAGGATCCGCGTGTACACCTTCGACGGACGCCGTCCGGTGAAGGGCAAGGACCTTCTCGTCATCGACCACCCGACCGAGTTCCACTACGCCGGGAGCCTCGCCTTCGGGCCGGACGGTTACCTCTACATCGCACAGGGCGACGGGGGACACGGAACGCCGTCGGCGAACGCGCAGCGGCTCGACGTCTTGCTCGGCAAGATCCTCCGCATCGAGGTCCGCTCCGACCTCACCTACCGGGTGCCGAAGGACAACCCCTTCGTCGGGCGCGAGGGGACCCGTCCGGAGATCTGGGCGTACGGCCTGCGCAATCCGTGGCGGTTCTCATTCGACGCGCTGCGCGGGGACATGTGGATCGCCGACCCGGGCCGAACCGCCCGCGAAGAGGTGAACGTCGAGCCGGCGTCGTCGAAGGGCGGACGCAACTACGGCTGGAACCGCATGGAGGGCAGGGATCTGCTCGAGGCTCCGCCGCCGGCCGAACACGTCCTGCCCTTCCATCAATACGGACGCCGTCACGGTTGCGCGATCATCGGCGGCTACGTGTACCGCGGCTCTCGTCTCCCGGGACTGCGCGGCGCATACTTCTTCGCCGACCACTGCACCGGACGGCTCGAGGTGCTGCGGCGCTTCGAGGGTAGGCCGCAGCGCCGCATGCTCGGCGTGACTCTGAAGCAACCCGCGGCCTTCGGTGAGGGCCGGTCCGGCGAGCTGTACGTCCTCTCGCTCTCGCAAGGGATCTATCGGATCGACCCGGCTTAGCGGCCGTCCGCGGGTGGCTGTGGTTGTGGAGAGATGACGTCACTGCGCCAGCAGCGTCCCGAACATGTTCGGGTGGATCGAGCAGTAGAAGTCGTACTGCTGCCCAGCCTGGAGCTTGCCCTTGAAGAGCACGTCGGTGCTCTGTCCCGTCCCGATGACCGGGCTCTCGAAGAGCCTGGGCTGGCCGGCCGGGGGTTTGTGATCGACGTCGTGCGGCGCGACGTCGAGGTTGAGGAAGGACAGCGCCGGGTCGTCTGCCTGCACCGTGGTGACGGGGGTGAGGTACGTGGCGGCCACGGCGCCCGGCCCGGCCACGACGGTCAACCCGGCCCCCGGAAGGGGGATCCCGGGTCCGGGCGCGCCGGGCTCGGCCGGCTCGCCGTCCAGCCGAAATGCCACGACCCACTGAGCCGAGGCGGCGTAGACGGTGTTGCGAGCGACAGCCACGCCCTGGCTGCTGCCCGGGTCGCTGGCCGGCGTCCCGCCGTTGTCGAGGAGCAGGGGTCGCTTCCACAGGGGCAGTCCCGTCGCCCCTTCGAAGGCGTGGAGGTTGCCGACATTGTCCAGGACGTAGGCGACGCCGTTGGCGGCGCTCACCGATTGATAGTGGATCACATCGAGGATCGGTGTGACCCACTGGTGGCGCAGCGTCGCCTCCTCGGTACCGAGCGCGACGAGCTGGCCGGGCGGTGTCCCCACCGTCAGTAGACGATCACCGTCGAAGGCGCCCGATGCGGCGTTGCAGCTGAAACAAGGCAGTCCCACCACGGCGCTCCATGCCTGACGCATGCTGTCGGCGAAAACGGCGTGGTAGACACCGGACTTCTGGAGGTCTCCGACGATCAGCCTTCCCAAGCCGTCGCGGAACAGGTTCGGGGAAGCTCCGAAGTCGAGGTCGAGCATCACGCACCCGACGCTCCAGACGAGCAGCGTCGTCTCGTCGGCGAAGTTGTCGCAGACGGGCTGGTCATCGAGACCCTGGTAGTACTGATCGACGTTCCCCTTGTATGAGGCGACGATGCGACCGAACGTCCGACGGTGCCGGTCCAAGTCGATCTTGAGTATCGAGTTCGCGTATCGGGCCTCGAGACCCTCGCTGTGCGGGTTTCCCCCACATGCGTACAGGTACTTCGTGCGTGGATCGACCACGGATGTGCACCACACGGAGCCCCCGCGGTGGCCCGCGGCGAACTCCTTGTCGCTGATCGTGTGGTGATGGGCGAGGATGCGTCCGCCCGTGGCGTCGAGGATCGCATAGCCGCCGCGCGAGGCCTCGGTGTTCCCCTCGTAGCCGGCGAACCCCTGGAAGACGAGCCCGCCGAACAGGACGGGTCCGGCATTGATGAAGGAGTTCGGCTGCCCCTCCACCGTCGTGCGCCACAGGATCTTTCCGGTCTTCTGGTCGAGGGCAGCCACGTAAGGGGAGCCGGGACGGCTGACGCCCACGTATACGACGCCCTTGTGGGCGGTGGGCGAGCCGACTATGACGCCGCCCACGAGGGCCTGGCCCGCCCCCCGGAGGACGGTGCGCCAAACGGGAGCGCCGGTGTCGGCGTTGAGCGCGAACACCCAGCCGGTGTTCGACGTCAGGAAGATGCAACCGTCGGAGACGGTCGGCGTGTTGCTGAAGCCCCCGCCGTCGGCGCCGGCCGGCACCGCGGTCGAGGGGGTGAAGGCCCACGCGGGAGCCAGCGACGCGACGTTCTGCGGGCCTATGCTCTTCTCGGCCGGCTGGCTGCGTGTGTTCGAAAGGTCGTGACCGTACGTGGGCCAGTCCCCGCCTGCATGGCGGGCCGGCGCGCACGACGAGGCGGTCTGCGATGCCGCCGGCGACGCCGAGAGCCCGCTTGCACCGAGCACGCATACAGCGGCGACGAGCGCGGCGCGCCGCACGGAGCGTGGGGTCACGACCTCACCGTGACGCCGGGGAAGGTGGCCATCGCCGCCCCGATCTGCGGACAGGCGTCGCCCAGCTGCACGCCGAACTCGATCATCAGCGGCTCGCGGGCAGGAGTAGAGCGGTGGAGCCTCAGCGTCAGGCGCTCGGCACCGCCCACGGGTCCTTGGAGCTTCGTCGTCCCGAGCCAGACCCGCTTGGTACGCGGCGACAGCGTCACCCACGAGTACGGGTCGAGCAGGGAGTCCACGTCGAGGACGACGCTCCGTACCTTGGTGCCGGCCCCCAGACCGACACGGAACGTCGCCCATCCCGCATCGGGCTCCGGGACGCACCCGATCACGGGCGGTATGCCGGGGAATACGCGCCCGATGGCGATACGTCCCGACGCCTCGTCGCGGTGGACGACGTTGTACTCGTCACCGCCGGCCGGTCCCGGGGCGTAGGGGGGTCGATAAGTCGTGACGGCCCGCCCCGCGTGCGCCGCGGGTGCCAGCGACGACGAGGCGATGGCGACGGCGGCCAGCGCCGCGATACGGCCTACGGCGCCCACGGCTTGGAGAAGAGGTCGGTGATCACTTCGCGCCGCGTTCGCGCGCCGTACACGGAGTTGGATGCCAGAGACGCTCGGAGCGTCGGGCCGCTCCCCTCCAGGTATCCGGAGTCGCGCATCTCTTGGACGGCGTCGCAGGAGATCTTCCGGACCTTGGCGTCGGGATCGATGGCGTAGGCATCGGCCGCGTTGCGCCCGAGGATGCGGTTGCGGATCGACCGCTCGGGATGCGCACGCCCGTCGGTCGGCCATCCCCCGACGTGGGGATGCGGCTCGCGATAGCTGCTCTGCTTGCGCGTGTCGACGCGAGGGTCCCACGCATCACCTTCGAGGCCGTGAGGAAGGTTGTAAAGCTCGCGTGCCCGCGGCGAGAAGTCGAAGGATCGGAAGGCCACGATCTCGGATTGCGGTGAGCCGTACCACAGGCTGTCGGTGCCCCAGCACACGCGAAGGGCGCCCACGTGGCGGATCATCTTCCCCAGGTAATGCGCCGCGTCCGTCGTGCTGCGCATCACGCTGCGCCACACCGAACCCGTCTCCGCAAACACGTTCGGGGAGTTGCCGTGCTCGAGCCCGCGTGGGACGTGGCTGAGCGCATCGAGACCGCTCTCCCGCAGAGACTTGATGAGGACGTCCACACCGCGGTCGGCAGAGTTCACCTTGTCGTCGCCGGGGTACGGCGTCTGCGCCTCCCCGTCGTAGCCCGAGTGATACACGAGGAACTTGACGTCGGCGAACGCGCGCGCCGCCGGGCCGATGTCACGCGGTGACGCCGCTCGCTGGTCAAACCCCGGAAGCGCGAAGCCCTTGTGGACGGCTATGAGCTTGGGGATCCGGTACTCGCGACCAACCTCGCGCACGTTCTGGAGGAACGCCATGCCGACGGGATCGTCGAGGAACCATCCCGACGCGTAGGGGACGTCGCCCCAAGCCGTGTACACCTTCCAGCCTCCGATGCGCTTGCCGTGCAGCTCGAGGTTCTCGCGCATGAGGTCGAGCTCTTCCCGCATGAACAAAGGCTCGGCGAAGCGTGACGTGGATGTGCCCAGCGACCCCCGGTTGGGCATGACGAACGCGTGCATCACCGATCGTTGCGTTCCTCGAGCAAGCTCCTTCACGGTGTCGACGGTGAGCGCGGCCTCGTCGACCGGTAGGGGTTGGTTGTCCGGCTCGGCGGGGACGGCCGACAGCACCGTGAAGTTCGTCGAGGAGTCGAGGAAGAGCTCCTTCAGATAGTGGAATCGGCCGAGGTTCTCGATGGGGTCGACCTCGCGGCCCCCCCGGTACGGCGTCTGCGACGGCCAGTAGGGGTCGGACCCGCCGCCGACGCCGCCGGCCTGGGGCCAGACGGCGGCGAAGAACACCTCTATCACCGGGTTGGTGACGCGCCACGTCCCGTTGGGGTGCACGTGATGAGTCTGGACGTCGAAGATGAACTCGCCCG
>JBOGXL010000484.1:0-3319 GCA_050694575.1 Actinomycetota bacterium
GCGCCCGCGCTGGCGTGCGGGAACACGTGCGTGCTGAAGCCGGCGGAGCAGACCCCGCTGACCGCGCTCCGCTTCGCCGAGCTCACCGCCGAAGCCGGCATCCCCGACGGCGTCGTCAACGTCATCACCGGGGACGGAACGGCCGGCGCCGCTCTCGTCGAACATCCCGGCGTCGACAAGATCGCCTTCACCGGCTCGGTCGATGTGGGTAGGCAGGTGATGGCGGCGGCCGCTCGCACCGTCAAGAAGGTGTCACTCGAGCTCGGCGGAAAGAGCCCGAACATAGTGTTCGCCGACGCCGACATGGACGCGGCCGTGCGTATGGCGATGTTCGGCGTGTTCTCCAACTCGGGACAGATCTGTACGGCGGCGACGCGGCTGTTCCTCGAGGATCCGATCCACGACGAGTTCGTCGAGAAGCTGTCGGCGTTCACCGGGAAAGTCAAGGTCGGCCCGGGCTTCGACGAGGACGTCCTCGTCGGCCCGCTGGTGTCCTCGGAGCAGCTCGAGCGTGTCGGTGGATACCTCGAGGTGGGCAAGGGTGAAGGAGCCACGGCGGTCACGGGCGGGAGCCGGATCGACAGGACCGGCTACTTCGTCGAGCCGACGATCTTCACGGGTGTTCGCAACGACATGCGTATCGCGCGCGAAGAGATCTTCGGACCCGTACTCTCGGTCATCCCGTTCCGCGACATCGAGGATGCCGTGACCCAAGGCAACGACACCGACTACGGGCTGGCTGCAGCGGTCTGGACGCGCGACATCTCGAAGGCTCATCGCGCGGCCGCCGCCCTGCGGGCGGGAACCGTATGGGTCAACTGCTATTTCGAGGGCGACATGTCGACACCCTTCGGGGGTTTCAAGCAGTCGGGCTTCGGGCGCGAGAAGGGCGAGGCGTCGCTGGACCTGTACACGCAGCAGAAATCGGTGATCGTCAAGCTGTAGCCGCCGGCTATCCCGCCTCGATGCCGATGATCGCGCCGAGCGCGCGACCGATCCCGAACGAGATGACGGCCACACCGAGTCCGAGCATCAGCATGACGCCGAAGCGCCGGAGGAACGACCGTCCCTGCATCACCGAGGAGTAGTAGGAGAAGGCCGCTATGATCGCGACGGCCGACGTCCACGAGATCGCGAGCGCCGCGCGGCGGTCCGACAGAAAGAAGAAGGGTAGGACGAGCCCCACCACCACGATGATGTAGGTGATGCCGGTGTAGGCGGCGGCCTTGCCGGGACGCAGCTCGGACTCCTCGCCGATGTCCACGGACAGGAAGTTCGACGCGGCCATCGACATCGAGGCGGCGACGCCGACCACGAGTGCCGCGAAGCCGATCAGCTTCGGATCGGAGATCGAGCTCGCGAGACCCGTGAGGCCGCCGGTGAGCTCCACGAGGGCATCGTTCAGCCCGAGTACGGCGGCGCCCAGATAAAGGCGGCGTTCGTCCTGGATGCCTTGCTCGAGGAGCTGCTCGTGCTCCTCCTCCTCCTCGAGCATCTTCCGCACGCCGGCGAGCTGCTCGGCGGTTAGCTCGCCGTCCGTGAGCAGCTCTTTGTAGGCGGCGATGGCTCGGTCCTCACCGCGCTCGAGCCAGCGGATCGTGAAGGCCGGGCCGAGGAGGATGCTCGCGGCTACGAGCAACGAGTATTTGACCCTCGACGGTCGCAGGGAGTCCTCGGAGAATCCCCCGACGTCCACCCAGAATCCGACGTGGGACTGCTCTTGGACGGCCAGCTCCTCGAGCATCCGTCGGCTTTCGCCTTCCGAGTAGCGCGCCGCGAGAGCCGAGTAGAGTCTGTACGCGAAGAGCTCCTCCCGGGCCTGTTCCTGCGCCACCCGTTGCAGCGGTTGGGCCATCGGCTCATTTTCGCACGGGGAGAGAGAGCACCTCATGCGCACCGTTTGTGATAAACGCATTGGACATGAAGACCGACCAGCTCCTGAAGGAAGCCAAACGCACCCTCGTCGCGGCCAACAAGCGGTTCGGTTGGCAAGGCGACGAATCCGATCAAGCGTGGGACCTGCTCGCCCATGTTCTCGGCCGCCGGCCCGACCGGAAGCAGGACGTCTCCGCGTCCGATCAGCGCACGTTCCAACGACTGCTGAAGCGGCGGACGACGGGCGAGCCCATGGCCTTCATCGTGGGGTGGGTGGAGTTCCTGGATTTCAAGATGCAGGTGAAGCCGGGCGCGTTCATCCCGCGCCTCACGAGCGAGTTCCTGGCGCAACAGGCCATCCGTCGGTTGAGAGGGCGCCGGGCCCCCGTGCATGTGGACCTCGCGACCGGTATCGGTCCGGTGGCGATCGGGTCGGCACGAGCTGTGCGCCGGGCTCGGGTGGTCGGGGCGGACATATCGCGCAAGGCCGTGACGCAAGCTCGCGAGAACGCGGCTCGGCTGGGTGTCCGCAACGCGTCGTTCGTCCGCAGCGATCTGTTCAACTCCCTCCCGCGTGATCTCCGCGCCTGGATCGACGTCGTGACGATCCATCCGCCGTACGTCCCGCTGGACGAGGTGGGCGACCTTCCCGTCGAGATCAAAGGGCACGAGCCGCACCACACGCTCACCGATCGCTCGAGCGACGGGCTCGGGCTCGTCCGCCGTGTCGTGGCCGACGGACTCGAATGGCTCCGTCCGGGCGGCTGGCTGCTGATAGAGACGACGCCGTCGGAATCGGCGCTCATCCGAGGGTTCATGCGCGACGCCGGCTACCGCGACGTTCGGAGCACGGTCGGGGAGCTGAAGCTGACGCGTGTCTACTGTGGGCGCGCGCCCAGCTGACCGCGACGCCGACGTCGTCATCGTCGGCGCGGGCCACAACGGACTCGTCGCGGCTGCGTATCTCGCGAAGGCGGGTCTTCGCGTCGTGGTCTGCGAACGCCGCGACGTGGTGGGCGGCGCCGCTGTGACCGAGGAGCTGGTTCCCGGCTTCCGCGTGTCGACGGCCAGCTACGCACTTTCCCTGCTGCGTCCCGATGTCTACGCCGATCTCGAGTTGCGCCGGCATGGTCTGGACGTCGTGGCTAAAGACCCGCAGATGTTCGTCCCGTTGCCCGACGGCGACCACTTCTTCCTGTGGCGCGACGGCGCGCGGACACGAGAAGAGATCGCCCGGCTCTCGGCCGCCGACGCCGACGGGTACTCCGGCTGGGTCGCGTTCTGGGAAGAAGCGGTCGCGGCTCTGCGTCCCATAGTCGAAACCTCCGACCCGCCGCTGCCGGCCGAGGTCGAGCGGGCCGTCGGTCCGGACGTCTGGCGATGGGCGGTGGCCGGCAGTGCGGCGTCCACCGTCGAGCGCTTCTTCGACCACCCGGGCGTGCAA